>JAHDFN010000291.1 GCA_020628145.1 Saprospiraceae bacterium
GAGTAAGCAATAAAGTGAGTTTCGCAGACCAATTATTAAAATTTAAACATACTCTTAGCACCCTTCTCCAAATGTATTGTATGACGAATTATTTTTTTTGCGTCATAAAGGAAAATCGGTTTCTACCGTTTGGATTATTTTAGAAAACATTAATAATATTGTTGTAACTTTCAATCACGGAATCGAGTTAATAGAATAAAGAGGCGTATTATGAATACTGATAAACCACTTGTCAACAGGGTCGCTTCCAGCGGACTCATCACTATCAATCCGGAAGAATATTATCCGGAAGGAGAAATTAAGACTTTCGACCTGAAGGATTATCTGTTCATGGAACTCGTATTGAAGGAAAAGGAATTCAGGGCTTCCCTAAAGGAACACGATTGGGAACAATATAACAATACCCATCTTTTGATCCATTGTTCGTCGGATGCTATTATTCCGCTTTGGGCCTATATGTTGGTGGCGGCTCACGCCGAACCTTTTGCCCTTAGTATCTTCCAAGGAGGAAAATCAGAGTTTGTCAAATTGAAATACAGGGAGGCATTTTCAAAAATGGATTTTTCACAATATCAGGACAAACGGGTTGTTATCAAAGGATGTTCAGGCAAACCCGTGCCGGCCCAGGCTTACGCCGATTTGACTAGATTGCTTATGCCCTATGCCCAAAGTATTATGTTCGGAGAACCCTGTTCTACCGTTCCGGTATTTAAGCGGCCCAGAACCAAGAAATAATTAATCCGCCCCTTTAGACATTTGCCCTTACGATTATTAGAAAACCCATATCATCACCTTTATTATGCGTAAAGTATTTTTTTCAGTTTCATTGTTGGCTTTGTTTTTCCTCCTGTTTGTTTTATTCAGTTCCTATACGGATGGTGATAAGAAGGGGAGTATTTCCGTTTCGGGGGAAGAAGGGGATTTGCCCCAGATTATCCAGGCAGTAGATATCCCCTTGTCTGTTGATTTTTGTGGGGAGGCTTTCCCGATGGAACATTTCGATGTGAAGGAACGGTTGGATAAGGAGCTTATTGCCAATTCATATCGCCACTCGGGTACAATCCTGTATTTGAAAAGGGCATCCCGGTTCTTTCCTACCATGGAACGTATCCTGGCAGAAAACGGAATGCCCGATGATTTGAAATATTTGGCAGTAGCCGAAAGTGGGCTGGAGAATGCGACTTCTCCTGCCGGAGCCAAAGGTTATTGGCAGTTCATGAAAGGAACGGGGCGTAGTTACGGCCTTGTGATCAATTCCGAAGTGGATGAAAGAATGCATCTTGAAAAATCCACAAGGGCGGCTTGTAAATACCTGACCAAATTGAAAAACCAGTTCGGCAGTTGGACATTGGCAGCGGCGGCCTACAATATGGGAGAAACCGGATTGAAGAAAAACCTTGAATCCCAAAAATCGAAATCCTTGTTCCATCTGAACCTGAATTCGGAAACAATGAGATATGTATTCCGGATTGTGGCCATCAAGGAAATCATGAAAAATCCAAGGAAATTCGGTTTCTATATCAATGATTTTGAAAAATACGGCCCTTTACCGGAAACTTATGATATTGAAGTGAAGGGAGGGGTAACCAATTGGGCGACTTGGGCCTCCAAATATGGAATGACTTACCGTGAACTGAAAATCCATAACCCCTGGCTCAAGGATTCAAAACTTATCAATAAGGAAAGGAAAACCTATTACGTAAAAGTGCCAAGGAAATAGGTGCTATAACAATTTGTCAATCAGCTCGTCCCGTTTCCGAATGGAAACCTCCACTTCCGAACTATCGGTCATTACAAGTTTGGCAGGCTTGCCTCTGAGGAATTGATCGATATGGTCAAGATTAACAATATGGGATTTGTGTACCCTGAAAAAATTATACTCTTCCAATATTTCTTCAAAATGTTTGAGGGATTTTGAAATCAGAGTAGGCTTTTCATGATCTGTGAGGAACACCTTGGTGTAATTGCCATAGGCTTCACAACGGATGATGAGTTCTGGATCGAGGAAAACATATCCATCAGAATTTACAAAAGCGATCTTCGTCGCCCGGTTGTCCTTCTGGTCTTTCGACGAATCCCCTTGGTTACTATCGGATTTACCATGTCCTTCATGTTCAATGGATTTCCGAACCTTATCTACGGCTGCCAATAAGTCATCAATGTCTATGGGTTTTAATAAGTAATCTATTGCTGAAACCTTGAAAGCCTTAACCGCATATTGATCATATGCTGTGGTAAATACGACCCGTGGCTTTTCTATATCCGACAATGATTCGATAAGTTGGAATCCATCTTTCAAAGGCATCCGGATATCTAGAAAAATGAAGTCCGGAGACAACTTCCGGATCAAAGCTTCAGCAGCAAACACGGTGTCCGCTTCCCCTACGACCTCTACATGAGGGCAGTATTCTTCACAGATACTTCTGATTACCCTTCTACCCTTCGATTCGTCATCAACTATAAGACAACTGATTTTTTGTTTCATTCTGACTTGATGGTAATACATTATTGTTTGGATGGAGACTGTATTGTGAACCTACAATTTAGGGAACTCTGTGGTAAAGAACAATTTTTTAACACATCCTAACATAACGAAAGACCGTGTTCTCAATGGAATACGGTCTTTCGAAAAAATGGGCGTGGATTTTTATATTGTACGATTACCCCCCCGTTTCGATACGGAGTTTGGCTATTTGACTTTCCCAAAGTCGTTTCTGATCTTCTATCTCATCGTCATCGCAGAAGTCGGTGATTTCCAATATGGTTTCCCCTGTAACTTCCGAACGGCTGAAACGGATTTCAAGATATTCGTCGTCACTGTCGGCATCTTCCCATTTGAAACGGATACGCTCATCCTCTATGTCGTCAATCATTTCAGCCATTTCGTCCGCACCATCCCATGTGAATGTGTATTGTTCCCCTTCGATGTCGCACTCGTCACAGAACCAACGTATGATTGCAGATGAATCCGTAAAAAACTTATAAAGAATAGTCGGCGAAGCCCTGAAAAGGAATTCTATGTCGAAAGACACTCTTTCCATTTGAGTATGATTTGTAACTGTGTAATTACCTATTATTATGGATGGTTGTCCATTAGGCTTTCGCCGCAATAAAAACTAAAAAAATGATTTTTCCAAATAGAGGGAACTAATTTTGTAGATTTATCATTTATTGGGTGTATGTGTTCGTATCTATCGAAATTTAACCATGATTCTACCATTTAATTCCCCACTTACTTGATTGTGACAACAGATTCCTTTAGTTTTGTAAAGATATACACACATCATTTCTTCTTATTTTTTTAATATAAAAGGCTATTCTTAATGAGGCAACTGAAGATCACCAAGTCAATCACTAATCGTGAGAGTCAATCCTTAGAAAAATATCTGCAGGAAATTGGTAAGGTCGATTTGCTTACGCCGGAAGAAGAAGTGGATTTGGCTAAACGTATCAAGCAGGGAGATCAGATGGCCCTGGAAAAATTAACAAAAGCCAATCTCCGTTTCGTAGTATCTGTCGCTAAACAATATCAGAACCAAGGACTATCCCTGAGTGACCTTATCAATGAAGGTAACTTGGGTCTTATCAAAGCAGCTCAACGTTTTGATGAAACACGGGGTTTTAAATTCATCTCCTATGCCGTCTGGTGGATCAGGCAATCTATCCTTCAGGCATTGGCAGAGCAATCCCGTATTGTACGTCTCCCTTTAAACAAGGTAGGCTCACTGAATAAAATCAATAAGGCTTTTTCTCAATTGGAGCAAGAGTATGAAAGGGAACCGTCTGCCGAAGAATTGGCAGAACAGTTGGAAATCAACACCGAAGAAGTCGAAACCACTTTAGGGGTTGCGGCCAGACACGTTTCCATGGATGCTCCATTCGTAGAAGGAGAAGACAATTCTCTTTTGGATGTATTGGAAAATAACAATACTCCTCTTACTGATTCTAAATTGGAATACCACGAATCCTTGAGCCGTGAAATCGAGCGTTCGCTAGGCACTTTGACTGAAAGACAAGCCGATGTCATTAAGTTATACTTCGGGATCACTGTTGAACACCCCATGTCTTTGGAAGATATCGGTGAAAAATTCGGACTGACCCGTGAGCGTGTTCGCCAAATCAAGGATAAGGCAATCAATAAGCTAAGGAATACTTCCCGTAGTAAACTATTGAAACATTATCTGGGAGCATAACCACTCTCCGGACTTATGAATAAAAAAGCACTTCGATTCGTTTCGAAGTGCTGTTTTCGTTGG
>JAHDFN010000292.1 GCA_020628145.1 Saprospiraceae bacterium
TGGGGAACCTGTGCCAGCGTAGGATGTCCGACGGTTTTACCGGTCGAGTTATCCGAATTCAGAGGAAAACCACTTCCCAACCTGAAATCGGAATTGATTTGGACAACTGCATCCGAGGAAAACAGTTCCCATTTCATCATAGAGCATAGTACCGACGGATTGAACTTCAGGAGTATCGGGGATGTAAATGCACAAGGAGAGTCTCTTTCTATCGTGGATTATAGGTTCACCCACACCAAAGCGGCTTTGGGTAAGAATTACTACCGTTTGAGAATGGTGGATTTCGATGGGAAGGAAGAATATTCGAATATTGTCATTGTAATCCATGAAAGGGAAAAATGGATGACGGCCTATCCTACCCTAGCCTATACGCAGGTGAATATCCAATTCGATGATAGAGCAGAAGGTATCCGAATTTTCCTATATGATATGCAGGGAAGATTGGTCAGGGGCTTCGAACCGGACTATAAGGAAAATATAGTGCTTTCGCTGGAAGGTTTGCCTTCCGCCCAATATTTTCTTGAGACCCGGTCGTCTTTAGGTAAGGAGACCGTAAGAATCATCAAGCCCTGATGACTTTTTGTCGATAATCGGAAGGGATTGGTCGGGTTATGCGGTTAATCCTATAACATTTTCCTATTTTGATGAGTATATCATATAGATACTATCATCATTAGAATATGTTGAATACAAGAAAATCATATCAGTTCAATCCTTTGATGGGGATAATCATGTTGGTTTTGACCATCGTTATCATCTACTTCCTCATCAAAGGATTATTTTATCTGGCTTCATGGGCCATGCCTATATTGGCGATCCTGACACTGGTTCTCAATTACCGGGTTTACCTTGATTATGGGAAATTCATACAACGGGTTTTCCAGGAAAACTGGGTATTCGGAATCGGGTTGGTTCTCCTTTCCATTACATTGATGCCTTTTCTGATTCTTTATCTTTTTTCCAAAGCGATACTGACCCGGAAACTCGAAAACAAGGATGTCAAGGACTTTTGGGATAAGAAAAAAGATGGCGGAGACGAGTATGTTGAATTCGAAGAGGTGAATGATGAACCCACGATTATCGAGTTGCCCAAATTGGATAAGAAAATCAAGGATAGGCAAGGGAATGACTATGATGATTATTTCAAATAGATATCGAAGTTGTTTAAAAATGATTCCTTTTCCTAACTTCGTCAAAAAAACGGAGTGAATATATTCATTGCCCTTTCCATATTTTTCACTTTGGCCTATATCGTAATTATTTTTTATGCGATGAGGGGTTGGAGATTACTGGAAGAATGGAAAATCCCTAAGGGCTTCACTCCTTCCACTCCGGTTAGTATTGTGGTGGCTGCCCGGAATGAAGCAGAAAATATTTCGGCATTATTAAATAGTCTTCAGTTCCAGAAATATCCCCAAGATTTATTCGAAGTCATTATTGTTGATGATCATTCGGAAGATGATACGGTGTCAATTGCAAAAAAACATTCCTTTATCCGGAAAAAAATCATTTTACTTTCTGAGTATATCCAAAATAAAGAAAGATATTCCTTTAAAAAGGCTGCTATTGAATTTGCTTTAAAAAATGCTACCGGGAAATTAATTATTACAACTGATGCGGACTGTACCATGAAACCGGAGTGGTTGATGAATTTCGTTTCATTTTATGAAAAAAATGATTATAAAATGATTGCCGCACCGGTGAATTTCCATAAAGAGACCAATCTTTTGGAAAAATTCCAATCACTTGATTTTATCGGTATGATGGGTGTGACCGGCGCAGGAATAAAAAACCGTTTCATGCGGATGTGCAACGGTGCGAACCTGGCTTATGAAAAAGAAGTTTTTTATGAAGTGGACGGCTTCGAAGGCAATGAGGAAAAGGCATCCGGAGACGACATGTTCCTCATGCATAAAATAGTTGAAAAATACCCTGAGGGCATCGGTTTTCTAAAGCAGAAAGAAGCAACGGTTTTCACATATGCCAAACCTGATGTGAAATCTTTTTATCAACAAAGATTACGTTGGGCTACCAAAAATGCGGATTATGATGACTTGAGGGTTTTATTGATAAATGCCGTCGTTTTTTTCACTTGCTTCTGCTTTTTCACTTCTATAATCTTCCTAGTATTCTCCCCCTTATTATTAGGCATCAACATTCTCATTATTTTAATCGGAAAAGGAGTTGCTGATTATTTTTTCCTATCAAAAATGAGTCATTTTTTCGGAAGGAAGGATTTGATGAAAATGTTCTTCCCTTCCCTACTGATGCATACTACCTATATTTTCACTATCGGTATGGCAGCGAATTTCATAAAAAAATATGAGTGGAAAGGAAGAAAAGTAAAATGAAAAAAGCCGAATCCGGATGGGATTCGGCTTTTTTATTCTTGAAGAAAAAACATCATCCTTTTTTCAATAAAATCTTTTCCTGTGTAAACTGATATGCCGCTTCAAGGAATTCTACCATTTTAGGCCAATTGGATTTTGGCTCATAATTATTATTATAATATTTCTTGGATTTGACAATGATTTTATTTCCATCCTGCTTGGCAGAAGAGACAAATCCTCCGGTAGAATTATTAATATTATAATTGAATTTTTCCAAACCGGTCGCAGTAAAGCCTTCAGGGATTTCAATAACGGCTTCGTTATTAAATGAACGAGGATAAGACATGAAAATATCATATTTCCTATCTTTTTCCTTTTCTTCTAAAGCAACCTGTTCACCAATGAGTTTTCCGGCTTCAAGTATGACATTTTTACCGGCTTTTTTTATCATATCGCTAGTTGTGAACTTATCCTTGAATTTCAAGGTAGGCTTATTTTCACTCCTACCATTATCCGTTATTTCAAAATCGAGGTAGTCATTGATTTCTATACCATAATCATCTTCATTATGTTTTTGGAAAAGTTCTTTTTGTTTTTCCCTGAATTTATTTTCCTGCAATTTCAATTTATTGGTCACAGCGGGAATTTTCTTTTTCTTTACGTTATGTGCCTCCAATAAAGTCGCATTGTCAAAATAGGATAATTCATCGGAAACATAATCGAAATAATACAACAAATCATTTTGTGCATTAATTTTATTATTCCCCGTATAGAGATTTTCCTTTTCAATTTCCAAGGATATATCGGATAGATTAATTTTCACATCCATTTTTTTGGACGTATTGTTTTTTTCAATCTTATCCACAGGCAAGGTAATTTTGGAAATCCTTTCCACTTTGAATTTCTTATCTATGTGCAACATATGGGCTTCGGCTCCCTGCACATAATAAGGTAAAGATCCAAAATCATCATGAAGATATGCAAAGGAAGGAATATAAATATCCTTACCTCTCACTTTTGCCAACATGATAAATTCATCATGCAATAACACATTATCCAATTTCCCCAAAGTCCTCGGAGTTGTCAGTACGATATCAAACGGAATTTTCTGTGATTTCATTAAATTGATAATGGAAATGAAAAAATTCCTTTTATCATAATCCTTACTTCTATCATCTGCTCCAATATCCAAACTATTACCCAACGGAGCATAATTCCAATACCTGTGCCTCAGAAAACGGAATCCTTCATTCAGGTATTTCTCTACGCCATCCTTGCTTTTTATCTTCCTTTTCTTCAGGTAATTTTCAACAGGATCTATATCATAAACATAGTAACAGCTCTTATCATAGTACTGTTTCAAATCCTCATCGTATATTTTCTTTTTCGCCTGACTCGTCCCCCAATTCATTAATACATATGCCTTGAGCATTTCCATATAATATTCATTGTCATTTGCAAGATATGCTACTTGGAATTTTACGGTAGGCAATACAGGCTTAGAATAAAACCACCTGAAGTCTTCGTATTTTTCCCGATCTGTTTCTTCCAACATATACGCCTTCCTGGTCTTCTTTTCCGTTTCTACTTTTTTCAATTCCGGAGCATCATTATACGAGTTGAATGCTATGTAAAAATCATAATCCGTCTCTAGGACTATTTTCTGTTTTTTAACCGGATAATTTCCGGCTAAAATAGAAACGACCGGTTCAAAAACAAATGCATCGATATCCTTGACAAAAGTTTCATGGAAATAATAATCGATAATATCTCCCGGTTCCAAATCCGGAATAGCTATTTTTTTCTTCGGTTTCCCATCATCCCCCTCTATATCTACCGCTCCATCTGCTTCTATAATGGTTTCTTTTCCGTTATCCTTGACGACCTTGAATCCGGCCATGAAAGTATTTTTGGAATCGG
>JAHDFN010000293.1 GCA_020628145.1 Saprospiraceae bacterium
ATTTCCAGGAACTATTATAGAAGATTTTAACAATAAGTCTCTAATAATTAATGGTCAATTAATTAAAATCATAGCTGCAAATCATCCTTCAGAGATTGATTATTCTCAATACGGAATTAATAAAGCTTTGGTTATTGATAACACAGGTGCTTTTAGAGATAAAGAGGCTTTAAGCAGACACCTAATTGCTAAAGGTATAGACAAAGTATTACTTACTGCACCTGGAAAAGGAATCCCTAATATCGTTCATGGTGTAAATCACCAAGAACATAACCCAGATAAAGTAAATATCTTTTCGTTCATTAGGGCCAATGGTCGTATTGGTATCGGACCAGGAGGAACTGTATAGACTTACGGTCAAGGTTTCAGAAGAAGCATTATTTATCTCTTTTGTAAAAGTCGTTCCTCCTTCGCATGAATAAAGGAATAATAGCGTCAGAATACCGACGATTAATTTCGCATCAAATTTCATTTTGAATAATTTTTAAAGTCAAAGAATAAAGAGGTTCAATAAAACTATGGTTTTTATTGATACTACATTACCTCGACAATTATATTATCAGAATCCCCTATGTCTCAATTGGATTATTTTTTTCGCAGCATTGTCCAGACTTCGGCACTGCCACTTCTGTTTTGATAAAAACGTAGCGTATCCGGACCACTTACACCTAATTTGACAGCCATTTTATTTTTTCCTTTGGGCGTGGTGTATAGTTTGTCATCCAAAGTGTAATATGTGCCGTCTTCACTGTATTCGTTAGACAGAGAATAAGTATAAGTACTGTCTTTCCTGAATTCAAAACGGATATCACTTGGTTTCCTGGTGGCAGGACTGTCTTTTAGAATATGGATGCATTCCCAGGAACCCACCAATGCGGCTTCATCGACTAAATCCTTGCGGCAGGAGAAGAAAACGGCAGCTAGACAAAAAATGAGTAGAATGGATTGTGGTTTCATATCTGATTCTTTTTACGAATATAACGAAAAGGTCGGAACAAGTTACACCTGTTCCGACCTTCCGTATTTAATTATGATATTGCTTAGTAAGTAACACCCAAAGCTGACATCAGGGCAATAAATGTCAATCCTCCAGCGACGAAACCGAGAAATGCCAACCATCCGATTTTCTTGAGATACCAGATGAAGTCGATTTTCAACATACCCATAGCGGCAACTCCGGCAGCCGAACCGATGATCAGCATACTGCCTCCCGTTCCTGCTGCATAGGCAATGAAATGCCATAACTTGGCATCCATGGCTTCTGTGTACATTCCCATAGAGGCGGCAACCAATGGAACATTATCTATTAAGGCAGATGCAGCACCGATCAACATCACGACCACATCCTTATTCGGAACGGTTTCATTCAGCCATTCAGCAATATATCTTAATACGTGTACGGATTCGCCACTGCTCGTTACGGCATAGACAATACTTTCCAAAGCGGCAACTGCCATCAGGATACCCAAGAAGAATAGGATACTGGACATCTCAATTCGACTCAAGGCCTTATGAGGCGAGTAAAGGTGTTTTCTTGCCTTGTCAAAGTTTTCTTCAGGGTGTACATATTCGGATACCAGCCACACGACACCCAAACTAAGCATCATGCCTACATAAGGAGGGAGATGGGTCAATACTTTAAATACAGGTACGAAAACGATCATACCCAAACCCAGATATAACATCCGACGGCTACTTCTCAATTCTCCTTCTTCCAAATCGGTTTCCGCATTTACCTTGATATCTCCTTGGAATACCTTCAATGTACTGGCCACCAATGTCGGCACGATAAAACATACAATGGATGGGATGATGAGGTATTTTATCAAGCCTAATGCGGAGACCTTGTTACCGATCCATAACATGGTGGTCGTCACATCTCCGATGGGAGACCATGCACCTCCGGCATTGGCAGCAATAACAATCATTCCACCGAACCAAAGCCGGGTATTCCGGTCCTTGATGATTTTACGCAAAAGGGTGACCAATACGATAGTAGCCGTAAGGTTGTCGATAATGGCAGATAGAATAAAGGCAAGGATACCGATGATCCAGAGAAGTTTCTTTTTGTTCTTGGTCCTTACCCAACCTTTCAATACTTCGAAACCCCGATGGAGATCGACGATTTCCACGATAGTCATCGCTCCGATCAGGAAGATGAGTATTTCGGATGTCTTCCCCAAATGATGGAGAAGGGCGTTTTTGAATCCATCTTCTGCATGGTGATGATCCGCACCATGACCGGCAAGGGAGAATGTATGTCCATGTGAATCTATCGCCGTAAAGATTCCTTCATGGAAACCGACGGCGACAACGGCCCACATCAATGCAGCCATCAAAAGAGCAGGGACGGTTTTATCCAAATGTAAGGGGTGCTCGAACACGATAGCGGCATAGCCGATAATGAAAATTGCAAAAAGTATAGTCAGCATGGCAATGCTTTATTTTGATTTAAGGCACAAATGTAAGGATGGGGCTGTTATTTTTGTAGAATTGTTTATACTAAATATCAAGGATATTCGGTATCTATCTGTTTTTTAACCTTATGAAACCAAAATCACATAGGCATAGTTGTTATCTTATACCGACAAGTCCTTAAATTTGTAACAAGGAAAATTACATTAATGGTTAAGATAGGAGATGTAGAGTTGGGAGAATTCCCATTGTTGTTGGCTCCGATGGAAGATGTGAGCGATCCGCCCTTTCGTGCCTTGTGCAAGGAACAGGGATGTGATATGATGTACACAGAATTTATTTCTGTAGAGGGACTGATACGTGATGCATATAAGAGTGTCCAGAAAATGGATATTTACGATTATGAACGCCCCATCGGTATTCAGATTTTCGGTTCGGATGAAAATTCCATGCAAAAAGCCGTTGAAATCGTAGAACGGGCTGATCCCGAAGTCATCGATATCAATTTCGGATGTCCGGTGAAGAAGGTGGTCTGTAAAATGGCCGGAGCCGGAATACTACAGGATATTCCCAGAATGGTCGAATTGACCCGACTAATGGTCAATCGGACGGATAAACCCGTTACCGTCAAGACAAGATTGGGATGGGATGACAATACCAAATATATCGTAGAGGTAGCGGAACGCTTACAGGATGTGGGGATCAAAGCCATTTCCATACATGGCCGTACCCGTAAACAGATGTACAAGGGCGAAGCGGATTGGACTTTGATTGGAGAGATCAAGGATAATCCTAGGATGCATATTCCCGTTTTCGGAAACGGAGATATCGATAGCCCGGAAAAGGCAGAAGCCTATCGTAATAAATATGGTGTGGATGGTATTATGATCGGTCGGGCAAGTATTGGGAATCCTTGGATTTTCAGGGAAATCAAACACTATTTCAAAACCGGTGAAACCCTTGCACCTCCTACCATTGATGAACGGGTGGAAGCGGCTAAGAAACACTTGAAATTCTCATTGGAATGGAAAGGCGATAAGTTAGGTGTATTGGAGATGAGAAGGCATTATACTAATTATTTTAGAGGCTATAGGGGAATCAAGCCTTATCGTGGCCGATTGGTTTCTACCCTTGATCCAAGCGAAATCCATAATATTTTGGATGAAATATCAGAGGTTTATGGTAAAATTGAGAAAGGAATAACCATTTAGTGACCTATTCATTGTATTTTTGTCCAAAATATGACCATACTTGTTTTGTATGGCATTTAATATTCAATAACAAAAAACCTTTCATATCACATGGGATTGTTTTCATTTTTTAAAAAAGCAGGCTCTAAAGCCTTGGTCAAAGAAGAAGAGAAAGCTGCTGAAAGTTCATTGGCAAAAGAAATCGCCAAGAAAGCTAAAATCTCCGTTTTCCATAGCATGGTTAAAGCTATGAAATTGGACATTGAGGATTTGGAAATCGACTTGGATGACGATGTGGTAATCGTGAGTGGAACGACAGATTCCCATGAAACCAGAGAAAAACTCATCCTTACCTTGGGTAATGTTGAAGGCATTGCTACCGTAGATGACAGAATCTCTGTAGTGACTCCTCCTCCGACTTCCCAATTCTATACCGTACAGAAAGGAGATTCCCTTTCTAAAATCGCGAAGGAATTTTATGGTGATGCCATGAAATATAAAATGATTTTCGAAGCCAACCAACCGATGTTGGATGACCCGAATAAGATTTATCCCGGACAGAGTTTGAGGATTCCTAATCTTCAAGCTTAGAGTATGTTTAAAATTTGGTCTTTATGTCGAGAAACATCAATTTATTGCTTA
>JAHDFN010000294.1 GCA_020628145.1 Saprospiraceae bacterium
GTAAGAGTAGGAAATCAAAAAAATTAACATTAAAACTACACCCATTCTCCAAAATTTAACAGAACACCCATCATTTTGTCTTCAAAATCGATTTATGGAAAAACCAGTTCATATCCATCTAATTTATGAAAGACCTAATAAATTATGTATAAAAAAGACTATACCAGTATCAAATCCTGGGCAGATGAAGATCGTCCGAGGGAAAAACTCAGGGATAAGGGGAAAAGACAATTGACCCATGCGGAGCTGATAGCCATTCTTATCGGTTCGGGGAACAGGAATGAAACCGCAGTCGGTTTATCACAAAGAATACTGAAATCAGTCAAGGAGGATTTACACGAACTGGGCAAATGTACCATTCAGGAATTGATGATGTTCAAGGGAATAGGAGAAGCCAAAGCCATCACCATTGTTGCAGCCTTGGAATTGGGTCGGCGAAGGCAAACGACACCGGTTAAGGAAAAACCACAAATACGTACCAGTCAGGATGCATACCTGCTCATGGTTCCCCTGCTTGCCGATCTTCCCCATGAGGAATTCTGGATATTGATGTTGAACAGGGCGAACAAGGTTATCGGAAAGGAACGAATCAGCGTCGGTGGTGTAGCCGGTACGGTGGTCGATGCCAAAATCATTTTCAGGAAAGCATTAGCATCCCTCGCATGTGGAATCATCCTATTCCACAACCATCCCTCAGGCAATCTCAATCCAAGCGAATCAGATATCAAAATTACAAGGAAAATGAAGGAAGCAGGTTCATTAATGGAAATCAACATCCTCGACCATATCATCATATCCGAAAACGGATACTATAGTTTTGCGGACGAAGGCCGATTATAATTTTTTATAAACTACCTTTGCCTCTTTGCAACAGAATTAATCTTTTTAATGTTGGAATAAAAGGATGGATAAAAATGCATCGAGTAACAAAATTGATTTTCTTTTATTAGGGAGGGTACTTGTCCTTACCCGTCCCTACAGGACTATCTTCATCATAGCCGGCTTATTGGCCGTTTTTTTGGCTCCGGTAGGTGTGTTACGACCTTATCTTATCCAATATACCGTGGACAATTACATCATGGATTTTGACTATTCGGGCCTAGTGATGATGTTGATGATCCTTTTGGGTGTCTTATTCCTCCAGGCATCCATGCGTTATGCCTTTATTTTCTCTGCCAATCTCCTCGGGCAATCCGTCATCAGGGATTTAAGGGTAAAGGTGTTCCGTCATATTACCCGATTACGTCTTACATATTTCGATACGACTCCGGTTGGAAAATCCACGACCAGAACCATAAATGATATCGAAACCATCAATAATATTTTCACACAAGGTGTGATTACCATCATAGCGGATCTCCTTACCCTCTTCGTGGTTTTGGCAGTCATGTTTTCCACCAGTTGGCGGTTGTCCCTGATTTGCCTTTCCACCATCCCTATCCTACTTATTGCCACTTATATTTTCAAGGAAAAAGTCAAATCCGCTTTTCAAATCGTAAGGACACAGATTTCAAATATGAATGCCTTCCTTCAGGAAAGAATTACTGGAATGAGGATTGTTCAGATTTTCAATGCAGAAGAAAAGGAATTGGAAAATTTCAAAAAAATCAACGAAAAATACAAAAAGGCCAATCTCAACACCATCCTATATTATTCCATCTTCTTCCCTGTGGTTGAAATCCTTTCTGCTTCTTCATTAGGTCTGATGGTTTGGTGGGGAGCCAAAGGCGTACTCAACAACGAAGTGACCTTAGGTGTATTGGTTGCATTTCCGCTTTATTTGGGTATGTTGTTCCGCCCCATCAGAATGCTTGCCGACAAATTCAACACCTTGCAGATGGGATTGGTAGCATCCGAAAGGGTATTCGGCATACTGGATAAAAAATCGTTTATCAAAAACCAAGGAACCATCCAACCTGAAAAACTGGAGGGGGATATTTCGTTCCGGAATGTGGATTTCGCCTATGATAATCTAAATAAGGTGCTGACGGATATTTCCTTTGAATTGGAAGCAGGAAAAACGATGGCCATTGTAGGCAGTACGGGTTCGGGCAAGACTACGATTATCAATATCCTCAATCGCTTTTATGAAATCAATGGTGGGGAAATCAGAATCGATGACATTCCGATTCAGGATTTTGAATTATCAGCATTGAGAAACCGGATGGCTATGGTTTTGCAAGATGTATTCCTCTTTTCCGGTTCCGTCTTGGAAAACATCACCCTTAGGGATTCCAATATCACAAGAGAGGAAGTCATTGAAGCATCCAAACTTATCGGAGCCCATGTTTTCATAGAAAAACTACCGGGAGGCTATGATTACCAGGTTATGGAAAGAGGAGCTACTTTGTCGATGGGACAAAGGCAATTGATTTCATTTGTCAGGGCTTTGGTTTTCGACCCCGACATTCTGATACTTGACGAGGCGACCTCATCCATTGATCCCGAAACGGAATCCATCATCCAATATGCCATTGAAAAGCTCATCCAGAAAAGGACTTCCATCATTATCGCCCACAGGCTATCCACGATCAGGCATGCAGATTCCATTATGGTTCTGGATAAGGGCCAGGTACAGGAAATGGGCAACCATGATGAGTTATTGGAAATAAAAGACGGCCATTATCGGCATTTATATGAAATGCAGTTTACGGCCAATGCACCATCCTAGCATCGACCCCAATACTTGATTGTCTAATTGTGTCACAACTACAATAAATTCATATTTTTTGTGGTATCATATACTTTGTTTATATATATTTGCCTCCCTTTGCCAAATTGAGAATAATATATTGCATCAGGTAAAAACCTGTATTTTTTGAACTAACAAACCAAATCAGATGATGAGATTGATAACCACAATCCTGATCACCCTAATCTGTCTGAATGAAAACATTGGCAATACCATTGTCCATACCGAGGATTTCAATAATTGCTCCTCTTATAGTTGGACCCCTATAAGAGGTAGCGGCGATACGGAAAGCTTCGATCAATGGTCATGCTCTTCTTTCGGCGGCCGTACCTATATGGAAATATATGACAATGACGGAAATTCGGATGAAGACTGGCTTGTTTCGCCTTCCTTTAATCTCGACAATTACACCTTCGAGTATTTTTCCTTCGAGTACAATAACAATACCGCTATGGACGGTTTAACATTGATGTATTCTACGGATTACAATGGAGCGGGAACAGGGGCAGCCGTTGCTGCTGCTACCTGGACACCCTTGACCATGGATTTGTATGACAATGCCAACGATGCCAATATCTTCAATTACCTTTATCAACGTTCCATTGACCTAAGTGGTATTACAGGAACATCGGTTTACTTGGCATTCCGTTATGTAAGTCAAGGGAATGGCACACAAGGTTGGAGTATCGACAATGTGAGATTGACGGCTGATTATTATGACAATATCATTACGGCTATTAATAGTGGTGACAAATGTTATGATTTGAAATCGGGATTACACAATCTGATCCGAGGACATAGCAGAATTGAATACACAAGTTCGGATTTCGATGTATGGGATTCCCATTTTGTAACGGATAGAAGACTCAATGATGCCGGAACAGCCGAAATCGTGTATGATATGTATTCTGACAATCCGGGTGGTCCGGAGCCTTATGAATTCACATTGGGAGCAGACAGGGATGGAGGAACATCTACGAATACGGAAGGGGATTACTACAATAGGGAGCATACCTTTCCTAAATCATGGTGGGGAGGAGGAACTTCAGATTTAGATACACAATACACCGATATACATTATGTAGTCCCATCTGACAAGGTTGTCAACACCAAGAAATGGAATTACCCCTTGGGGGAGAACAATGGAACAAGTACTATCGACCCATCCAGAGCCTACACTTCTGATAACGGCTGTCAGGTTGGGGATTGCACCCATACATCTTATTCGGGTCTTGTATTCGAACCTATAGACGAATACAAAGGAGACTTTGCCCGGATGTTCTTCTATTTTTCCACCCGTTATAACCATGATATCGACGGCTGGGAAAGTAATTACACTGATGCATTGGATGGCGTAGCCTATACCGCCTTTGAACCGTGGTTATTGGAAACACTCATTTGTTGGCATGAAAACGATCCTGTGAGCCAGAAGGAAATAGATAGGAATAATGCCGTTTATTCCATCCAACATAACAGAAACCCCTACATCGATCAACCGGAATATGTGGGCTTTATCTGGGG
>JAHDFN010000036.1 GCA_020628145.1 Saprospiraceae bacterium
TTTAAGGAGTTGGATTTGGAAGGAATGGAATCTTTAGAGGCCATTGCTGCCGCCCCCAACCTCAACCGTTGGATGTATGAAACCATTGCTCCCCGGCTTACCGGTGATATTATGGAAATTGGAAGTGGTATCGGCAATATTTCGGAGCAGTTTACTAATGATGGGAAAAATATATTCCTGACCGATATACGGGACAATTATTGTAATTTCCTGCGAAACCGTTTCGGAGAGGATAAGCAGGTTTTGGGTATCGAGAAAATGGATATCGTCCATCCTGATTTCGACAATGTTTATGCCGAACATCTTGGCCGTTATGATGGGATATTCGCATTGAATGTCGTAGAACACATTAAAGATGATTTGGGGGCATTGGTCAATGCCAAGAAATTATTGAAACAAGGAGGACGGATGGTCATTCTCGTTCCTGCCTACCAGTTCCTTTACAATCAATTTGATGAGGCATTGGAACACTATAAGAGATATAATCGGAAAGGGCTTGTTTCCCTTTTCAATAATGCCGAAATGAAAGTGGTCCATTCTCAATACTTCAACATGGTTGGGATCGCAGGGTGGTTTTTTTCAGGAACGATTCTGAAGAAAAAAGTTATTCCTACCGGCCAGATGAAGGTTTACAATGCATTGGTTCCCGTTTTTCGGGTTTTGGATAAGATGATAGGGAACAACATAGGACTATCAATCATCGTTGAAGGGGTGAAAGAATAATATTCGATATGAAAAAAATCACCTTCCTCCTTATTGCCTCGGTTTTCCTCTTAACCCAGTTTTCATGTAAGAATGACAAGGATGGGATAGACCTAATCTATACCCGGGAATTCAACATCTTAGCCGGATCCAATACTTGGGATACCCATTTCTATGAAATCCCCGTAGATGTCAATTGGAGTCAATTTCTCGGTACTCTGACAGTGGATGACATTGATAGAATCAACCCTTCCTTTGCCACATTACATAATAATGATGGAATCAATCTGGATTTTATCAGGGAAGCATCCATTGAAATCTACCCGGATGAAAACACGACCCTTACACCCATTGAAATGTGTTATAGGGAAAACATACCTTTCAATACCGGGAATACCCTGAACCTTATTCCGGGCATAGCGGATTTCAAGGACGAATTGGCCGACGGGAAATATATCTTCCGTATAGGATTGGATTATAGGGAGTTCCCTCCTGCGACTTTCAGGGTGGTGTTGGATTTCGGTTTCAGGGCCATTCCAAAATAAGCCTTAACTATTTGCTAAAACTATTTTCCTTTCCGGAATGCAAAAAAAGAATACTTTTGCACCGCTAAGACTTTAAACAATATGGCATCAGCTATACTTATACAGGCGGTGATTTTCGTAGTGGCTTTGGCGGCATTGCTCAAAGCATCTGATTGGTTTGTGGAATCGGCAGAAAAAATCGGCTTATCCTGGGGAATATCCCCTTTCGTGATAGGAGTGACCATTGTGGCTTTCGGTACTTCTCTTCCGGAATTGGCGTCATCCATTGCTGCAGTGATGCAGGGCGATTCCAAAATCGTAACGGGGAATGTCGTCGGATCGAATATCACCAATATTGTCTTGGTTCTAGGATTGGTTGCCGTAGTGGCAAAACGGGTTCCCGTCGATTTCAAATCAATGGATTTGCCCTTGCTCCTAGGTTCGGCATTGTTATTCTGGTTTACCTTATCGGATGCGAAATTCGATTTATGGGAAGCATTCGTCTGTCTGGCTTGTTTGGTCATGTTCCTAGTCAGTTCCTTTTCCGGAACGGATGATGCTCCGGAAGAAGAATTACCCCAAGCTACTTGGAAGGATTATGCTTTTTTAATCTTGGGAGGATTGCTGGTTTGGCTCGGAGCCAAATTTACGATTGAAGCCATCCTCGAAGTCTGTAGAATCACGGAGATCAGTTCGGGTTTCATTGCCCAGACGATAGTAGCATTCGGGACATCCCTTCCTGAAGTAGTCGTCAGTATCAGTGCCGCAAGAAAAGGGCAATCCGGAATTGCCGTAGGTAATGTCATCGGTTCCAATATTTTCAATACTTATGCCGTAATGGGAATTGCCCGTCTTTTTGGAGACCTGGTTATAGAAGATAGTATCAACGAGTTTTCATTGCCTTTGATGGTGGGACTTACGGTACTTCTGGCATTTATGGTACTAACTTCCAAAATCTCAAGATGGGAAGGAGCATTGCTCCTGGTGTTTTATGTGTTCTTTATCATCCAATCCATACTTTCCTTGTGAGGGGATTGCCCTCCTACCTGAAAGCCGTTTATTTATAATAATCATTAGCTTTGCGGAACCAAATAGGCAGATGGACATGTTAGGCTGTATCAGGAAATTTTTTAAAAAGAAAGAAGAAGAACCGGATCCGATGAAATATTTAATCGTAGGCTTGGGGAATCCCGGAACGGATTATGATGATACCCGACACAATGTGGGGTTTGAGGTCGTTGATAATCTAGCCAAAAGATATGATGTGGATTTTGAAGATGCTTCACATGGCTGGTTGGGGGAATTCAAGTATAAGAGCCGTACTTTCATTTTGTTGAAACCGACCACATATATGAATTTGAGTGGGAAGGCGGTTCGCCATTGGATGACCAAGAAAAAGATCAACCCGGAAAACCTATTGGTGATTTTGGATGATTTGAATCTGGAGTACGGCAAAATCAGATTGAGGCCGAAAGGAAGTGACGGAGGTCATAATGGCTTGAAAAATATCGATCAAATATTAGGTAATAATAAATATGCAAGATTAAGGGTAGGTATTGGTGCGGATTTCCATAAGGGGCAACAAGTCAATTATGTACTAGGGAAATGGAGTGATAAGGAATGGGAAGATTTACCGGATATTCTGGCCACATCTGCAGAGTGTGTTCTGGCATACGGTACTATCGGTATTGGTCGTGCAATGAACCAATACAATAAAAAATAATTCTAAGCCCCTTCTTCATGCTCCAAATATTTCATGCCCAATAAAAGGAAAAATAAAGTCAGCGCTACCCCTAAGGCGTTTTCAATTGTGTTTTCTACAAGGAAGGAAAATAGGACAATCAGCACGAAGGAAAGGAAAAGCGGTTCCCTGTGATTTTTTTTCCAAAAAAGAGGGAGAAGGCAAAAGACCACAAATAGGATTCCTCCTAATACACCGGTTCCAAGAAAAACGGATACGAATTGATTATGCGGCATTTTCTTTTCATGGTTCCTTATGTCAGGGATTTCTTTTTCATATTTTTCATGCATCACATGACGGATGTCTCCCGCCCCTACACCGAACACCGGATTTTCCCTTATCAATTCGGAAGCAAGTTGTAGGGATAATAACCTTTCCGAATCTGAATAGCCTCGCCCCTTTCCTTCTTTGTTTTGTAGATAGTCGTAGTACATGTAGGCTATTTTGGTTTTGAGGCTGGGGATCGTATGATAGGCAGTAAAAGGGATGGCCGTCACCAACACGGTTAGTCCCAGACCCACTAGGAAGTTCTTGGAAAGAATAATATATCTAATGAGGAGCAAGGTACATGTCAGGTAAAAAATAGCCAATCCGCTCCTAACGGAAAGGATATGGATGAAAATCAACAGAAAGGATGTCATTCCCGGAACCAGGAATTTTTCCCAATTGAAACGAAAACGATGTTTTTCAATTGTCAATATGAATCCGATGATAATGGCATAGGCAATCATTAGGCTATATCTGATATGGTTGGTCGGAGTGGGCATAGGCTGCCCCTTGCCAATCATTTCATTCACCATTTGGAAATTCATGCCATAATTCACGGTGACACCTATGGCTGTAATAGAAGCAAGAATGAAAAAAAGATACAGGATATTCAGATATCCCCTTCTAGGGAGCGAAGGGATGCTGACAAAAGCCAAAGGAAGGATGATGAAAGGCAACTTGATCCGCAAACGCTCCAATAGGTAACCCGTATCTTGAGTGGAGTAGGGGGCAGATAGAACAACAAGTAGGAAAGGAATGGCTATAGCCCACCATGCCGGTTGGGTAAATGCCCTTCGGCAATTTATAAGGAATCCTTCCCTGATGCCGATTTTTCCTTCCTTCTGCCGGAAGACGGCAAGCAGAAGCAAACCTATCATGGAAATCGACATGAAGAATTCGGCAGAAAACAGCATTCCGATTATCCATACAAAGAATAACACGGATGCCTGGAATCGATATGAAGTAAAGGTTTTTTTCAAAAATAAAGATTTAGGAGTTGTTTTGTATTAACGGATTTAACGGCAGGGAAGGTATGAAGAATCGAGCAAAGTTAATTATTGCTAACTTCGGTTGACTACGGTTAATTTTTTATTAAACATTGGTAAACTATGGGATAGTAACTTACCTTTGTTACAAAATCTTTTTGAATATGAATTTGACAAAACTAATCTCTCTCATACTGATATTTGCAATGGGGATTGTTTATTCTGCCGATGCCCAGAAAATTGGTCATTTGGATGCTAGTACATTGTTGTCCAATTATTCACAAATGAAATCCGCCAACAGCCAATTGGAAGCATTCAAGACACAGAAAAGTAAGCAATTGGAAACAAAGGCCAAGCAATTGGAAGAATTCTATATGGCGACCATGAAGCAGATTCAGGATGGTACGCTTTCCCCTATCCAGCAAAAGGAAAAGGAAACCACACTCCAACAAAAACAAGCGGAATTGCAGAAATTGGAAATGACCGCCCAGCAGGAGGCCGTGAAAAAGCAGGAAGAATTATTCCAACCGATTATCGAGAAGGTCAATGCGGCCATCAAAAAGGTTGGGGAAACCAATGGTTATGATTACATCTTTGATTCCAGTATAGGAGCAATCCTACATTTCAAGAATTCGGATGATGTGAGTGCATTGGTCAAAAAAGAATTAGGTATGTAACCTAATCACAATATGCAAAACATGAGAAGCCCGGATTTACATTGTAGATCCGGGTTTTTTCTTTTCATAGCTCCAAGTCAATATCCAAAAATACAGGGCAGTGATCCGAATGCACGGCTCCATTGTAATGCCCGGCTTCCTTAATGAGACCTGATATGTTTTTACTCACCGACTGATAGTCGATTCTCCAGCCTTTATTCCTAGAGCGGGCTGCCGCACGGTAGCTCCACCAACTGTATTCAGTCTTGTCGGGGTGGCATTGGCGGAAGGCATCTACGAATCCTGAATCGAACCATTCTGTCATCCATGCCCTTTCTTCCGGTTTGAAACCGGAAGTGTTCTTATTGCTCACCGGATTATGGATGTCGTTTTCGGTATGGGCGATATTGTAATCTCCAAGGATGATAAGCCGGGGTCTTTCCTTTTTCAATTCTTCAATCCAATCCTGGAAATCAGCAAGGAATTCCATCTTGAATGCCTGCCGCTCGTCTCCGCTCGTTCCCGAAGGGAAATAACAATTCAGCAATGACCAATCGCCGAAGTCGGTTCTGAGAATACGGCCTTCCCTATCATATTTTTCGATGCCGCAACCGACAACAACCCGGTCGGGTTCCTTTTTGGAATAGGTGGCCACGCCACTATATCCTTTTTTTTCGGCACTATGCCATTCGGAATGATAGCCCAGTTCCCCCAGTGCGGATGAGTCGTACTGCTCCGGCATGGCCTTGACTTCTTGAAAACAGATGATATCCGGGGCAGTGTCTGAAATCCAATCCACCAACCCTTTGTTGGATGCGGCACGGATACCATTGAGGGGAGATTATTTTTATCATGATGTTTCGGATTTGTGTGCAAATCTAGGATGTCTGTCCCGTGTAAGTTAAATTCTTGTTGGAATTAAGATTATTGGGTATCGTATTTGATAATTTATGAGATAATGAATAGATTACGATTTCCAAAAAATCAATAAGGATCCTTATGCCCAAATGCCTTTTTATTTTATTTGTCTTTCTATCCCTTGCTTTTTCAGCAATAGGACAGTCTATTGTGGTCAAAGGGCAGATCATAGATGATGATACCGAAGAAGGCCTACCCTTTGCCGATGTTTATTTCGAAGGGACGACCGTGGGTGTTTCTTCCGATATGGATGGCTTTTATGAAATATATTTGGATGAGGCTGCAGATTCCATATCTGTTTCTGCAATGGGATATCAGACATCTACGAAAAAAATTTCCACTGCATCCGAGCAGACAATAAATTTCAGAATGAAATCATCGGACTTTGCTTTAGACGTAGTAGAGGTCGTTGCCGGAGAAAACCCGGCCAATGCCATCGTAAGGGGGATTATTGCCAATAAAAAAAGAAATAGGATCAGTAGTTTGGAATCCTATGAATGTGAAGCTTATTCCAAATTGGAAATCGATTTGGATAACATTGAAAAACTCCGCAATACCAAACTGATGAAACCTTTCGATTTTATTTTCGAAAATGTGGACAGCATCAGTGATGAAAAACCATATCTGCCGGCTTATATCCAGGAAAAAATATATCGGATTTATTATACGGAACAGCAAAGGAATCCAAAAGAAATTATTTCCGCCCAAAAAGTATCGGGGGTGGGCAATCAGACCGTTAATGAATTATTGGATAATGTTCAGGCGGATTATGATGTGTATGATAATTGGATAGAAATTCTGGAAAAACCCTTTGCGAGTCCTTTTTCTAAAAACGGATTATTTTATTATGAATATTATATCATGGACAGCACAATGGTTCATGATCAAAAAGCAATCAAATTAAAATTCAAACCGAAACGGAAACAGGAAAATACTTTTTACGGCACATTCTGGGTGATGAAGGATTCTTATGCCATACACCGTTTGGATATGCGGATGAGTCCGGGGGTCAATATCAACTTGGTCAATCGGATTATTATTTTTCAGGAATATGATTTGAACGATACGATTTGGTTGCCCAAACGACAAAAAACAGTCATTGATTTTACGCCGAATGCCAAAAAAGAACGAATGGGAATTATCGGTCGGAAGTCCATTTATTATAAGGATTTTATTCTAAATGGAGAGGAAACCAAAACGAATTTCAGTAAACTCGACCCCGAAGCTTATACACTTGAAGAAATTACCAAAGACAATAATTTTTGGGCATCTGCGAGACATGATACCTTGACCGCAAACGAAGAAAAGATTTATTCAATGGTGGACTCCATAAAAAAAGTACCACGGTATCAGAATTATGTGGACATTATGTACACGCTTTTTTCAGGATATAAAAAATTCGGAAAAATAGAAATCGGACCTTTGTTTACTTTATATAGTAATGATCCTGTACAGGGGCATCGTGTGAAATTAGGAATCGGTACAAGTAATGAATTCAGTAAACGACTTTGGGTTTACGGATACGGTGCGTATGGCTTCAAGGATAAAAGATTTAAATACGGAGGACATATTATCGGAGTACTGAAAAGAAAACCCCGTGCCGTGTTGGAATTATCCTATTATGACGATGTGAGTTTTTCGAGCGAGAATTCCGAAGATTTTTCTACGGGTAATTTATTAACCGGGATTTACAGAAGACCGATTTATTTAAAATTGGTACATATCCGAGAGGGTAAATTGGCATTCGAAAAATATTGGAAAAAAGGATGGTCCACACGAATGACATTATTGCACAGGGAATTGGATCCTTATGGAGGTGTAGATGAAAATGGAGGTGGATTTAATTATCAGTATTTACCCGATCCCGAAATTCCTTCACAGGTTGATACGACCATTACTTCTGCCGAAGTCATACTTTCTTTGCGTTATGCATATAAGGAAAAATTCGTAGAAGGGAATTTTACACGGACGAGCCTCGGTTCAAGATATCCGATTTTGGAATTGCAATATACCCAGGGGATAAAAGGTATTGTCGGGAGCGAATATAATTATTATAAAATCGCTTTCGGAATAAGAGGCTATGTCAATGTCAACCATATCGGCTGGACGGCTTATAAATTAAGAGCCGGAAAAACTTTCGGCAGGGTTCCTTTTCTTTTGGCGGAAGTCCATCCCGGTAATGAATCCTATACGTATAATAAATTGGCATTTAATGGAGCCAATAAATACGAATTCGCCAGCGATGCTTTCGGTTCATTAATTATCGATCATCATTTCGACGGATTTATTTTAAATAAAATCCCTTATATCCGGAAATTAAAATGGAGAACCGTCGCTACCTTCAGAACCATGTGGGGAAGGATGTCAGCTGAAAATATGGCGGCCAACCAATTGAATTCGGCTGTCGTGGGTTTGGAAGGAAAGACCACTTATACCGGTTTCACCACACCTAATAAATATCCTTACATGGAAACCGGTGTAGGGATAGAAAATATTTTTAAATTCATCCGCTTCGATGTGCTTTGGCGTTTGAATTATCTGGATAATCCCGATGCCAAAAGATTCTCCTTCCGTTTGGGTATGGATTTTTATTTTTGATTTTTTTTGATTTAAAAACCAAAAAGGCTTATCTTTCAATAAATTTTGAAAATTTAGAAACAAGGTGTAGGTTTAATATATATGGAATTACAGGAAGGCAGACAGAAATTCATTCAATCATGGGGGACTTTGGGTTCCCATTGGGGTATCAATAGGACAATGGCTCAGATCCACGCTCTTTTACTCATTTCGAACGAGCCGCTCAGTGCCAATGATATTATGGAGCAATTGAATATTTCAATGGGAAATACCAATATGAATATCCGTGCCTTGATAGATTGGGGCTTGGTCTTCAAGGAGTTGAAACCTGGAGAACGGAAGGATTTTTTCGTAGCGGAAAAAGATATGTGGGAAGTCGTCAAAAGAATCATCACGCAAAGGAAGAAAAAAGAACTTGAACCCATGCTGCGGGTCTTGGAAGACATCTCCAATGTGGAAGGCAATGATGCAAAAACCGAAGAATTCAAAAAGGTGGTAAAGGATATCCAATTATTTTCCGGCAAGGCGGATTCTGCTTTGGATAATTTGGTGAAAGCCGATTCTAACTGGTTCATCGGAACCTTTATGAGTATGATTAAATAATCGTTTTTAAAGACAATCCTTCCTAGAAAAATAATTGATTTTTCTTCTTATGGTATCGGTCGAAGTCTTATTGGTATAATTGTTTTTTTCCTGAACAATAACCTGTGTCCAGTTTCCATTATTATCATATTCATAAATAAAAGATGAATTCCGAAAAGGAATATTGTCCTCATCCAATTCGGCAATACTGGTCCAGTCACCATAACTATTGGCATATCTTGTTTCCGTTCGGAGCAATCCGTTTTTTCTTCCGGAACCGTTGTCTTTTCCGTATTTTAATATTTCGACTTTACCTTCTCTGTCATAATTGTATCGTTCCCGATTAATAAAATAAGGAGCTTTTTTTTCAGCAGGAGATTGGATGATTTTTTCTTCGGGGAAGCCATTTTGATTATAAGACCAGAATTCACGATATTCTAAAATCCAATTCCCATCCAATTTTAATTGTGATTGCGATTCCGTGATTTTATTTTCAGTATTCAGTATATACATGGAACGTTGCCTATCCGACAATTGATTGATAATCGTATCGCCTTGGTATTGATAATTGAAAACACTATTTTCACTGGGGAAAGACATGCTTTTGAGTTGCCCTTCACAATCGAATCCCAATTTCAAGTCACTTCCGATAAAATCCAATTCCTTTACTCCTTTCCTGATACTACTGTCGAATAATATTTCATACAACATGTTCGATGTATTGATGTTGTCCTCTTGTACATCACTGGTGCAGGAAAGAGAGGAAAAGAGGATCAAGGAAAAAAATCCAACGAACTTTAAATAATGGAATTCGATTTTCATAATTAATGTTTTTCTTCCTGTGCCTTATAAAATTTCGAATTGAATTTGACCCGTATGGTGATCCACAGTGTTCTTGAAATTCTAAAAAACCAAACAAATAAAATCCCGCAAATAAAAATCAATAATGCAAATGCCCCGAAAACATTCATTTTGAATCCTAATAAAAGAATTCCCATGACGGCAAGGCAGAACCATCCTGTTATAATATAGGAAATGAACATCGCACCATAATAAAAACCCGGTTCGGGAAAATATTTCTGATTACAATGTGGACACCTTTTCGGCATTTCGAAAGGTTGTTGGAATGAAAACGTATGTGTCGGAAACAAATTGCCCGTTCTACATCGTGGACATTTCATATTCCAAATCGCCCAGGAGCGGGTACCTTCTTTCAACCACCCCATGATATCAGGAGTTGAATTGATTCAATAATTCTACAAAACGATAAACATCCTCAAAACTATTATAGAGAGGTACGATGGCTATCCGTATCACATTCGGTTCCCGCCAATCCGCAATGACGCCTTTCTCCGTAAGGAACTCGAAAAGTTTTGGACCTTCTTTCCCCGTCAGAATGGATAATTGGCAGCCCCTTTCTTCCGGTTTTTTCGGCGTGATGATATTGAATCTTTTCTGTTCCCTATTCAATTCTTCTATTAAATGAATCATGTAGGCGGTGAGTTTTTCACTCTTTTCCCTAAGAGCGGTCATCCCTACTTCATTGAAGATATCCAAACTGACCTTATGGGCGGCCATACTGAAAACCTGAGCATTGCTCAATTGCCATCCGGCGGCTCCTTCCATCGGAATGAAACCCTTTTTCATTTGGAAACGTTCATCTTCGTTATGTCCCCACCAACCGGCAAAACGGGGCAACTCCGGATTTTTACCATGTTTTTCATGGACGAAAACGCCACTTGGGCCTCCCGGCCCGGAATTAAGGTATTTGTAACTACACCAAACTGCAAAATCCACATTCCAGTCGTGGAGTTGTAAAGGGACATTGCCTACGGCATGGGCCAAATCGAATCCGACTTTGGTGCCGATTGCATGTCCTGCTTTTGTAATAGAGGCTAAGTCGTAGAATTGTCCGGTATAATAATTAACCCCTCCCATCATGATAAGTGCGGTCTGACTCCCTTCTTTTTTGATGGTTTCGATAATATCTTCTGTTCTAAGGGTGTCTTCACCTTCACGGGGATGCAATTCGACGATGGCTTCTTCCGGAGCAAAACCATGCCATTTTACCTGACTTTCCATTGCATATTGATCCGATGGGAAAGCACCTCCTTCCATAATGATTTTAAACCGTTCGGTAGTCGGGCGGTAAAAGGAAACCATCATCAGATGTAGATTGGTGGTCAAGGTATTCATCACCACGACTTCTTCTTTCTTGGCTCCAACGATGTTGGCTGATTGTTCCAAAAGGAACTTGTGGTAGTACATCCAGGGCATCGAGCCTTTGAAATGTCCTTCTACGCCATGTTCTTTCCAATGATCAAGCTCGTTCAATAGGGCATATTTCACATCTTTGGGTTGAAGTCCCAATGAATTACCACAGAGGTAAATACAATCCTTGCCTTCATGTTGCGGCATCCAGAATTTCTCCCGGTAGGATTTTATAGAATCCTTGAAATCCAATTCCCGTGCATATGATAACGTATTCCTGATCATGATTCCGATTTAAAATAATTGGCCTTGACGGCCGAATTCCAAGGGGCGTTCTATTTCCAATAATTTCGATTTGACATCCAATCCTCCGGAGAATCCTACCAAATCTCCGTTCTTTCCAATCACCCGATGGCAGGGAACAATGATGGGAATGGGATTTCTTCCATTGGCAGCACCTACCGCCCTTACACCTTTCGGCGAGCCGATGGCTTGTGCAACATCACTATAACTGACCGTTTTGCCGTAAGGTATTGTTAGGAGATATTTCCATACCTGTTGGTCAAAATCCGTAGCTCCCGACCAATCTAATTGTAATGTGAAGGTGAATCGTTCTCTTTTGAAATAGGCTTCTAGTTGCGAAACACAATCATGAAGCAATTCGGGAGTCTGGTTTTTCCTATTGCCTTCATTTGACCAATGAATGCTTGAAATCCCCTTTTCGCTTCCTTGGATGATTAATAATCCCAATGGTGATTGATAGTATGCGGTAGCCATTGGAATCAGATGAATTGACGAGTTCCCCATGCATCCAATTCCTCTTCTTTCCACAACTCAGGGTAAAATACAATCCGTTGGTTTTTAGGTGGGAGATATTGTTGCCAATTGGTGCCACCCGTTGCAGAAATTTGTTCGGGTTTCCTATCAAGGTGCTTGACGGCCGATCGGTAATGAGCCAAAGGCCACCTTACGTTGGCATTCAGATCATGTTCCCTCATTAAGGTTATCAGTTCCTCGTCTTTTTGCTCCTCTCCGGACAATTTGAGGTATAGTTGCCTGATATTGGAATGACGCACCTTTTCTCCTAGCTCTATGAATTCCTTGGAATATTTCTTTTCGAATTGTCTAAGGGTAAGGGTCTTTTTTCCGGTAGCTAGTTCTGTAGCACCTTGCTTCCAATAAAGGTTTTCATACATTTCCGATATAGGAGAATTTTCTTTGAAACGTTCTCTTTGGGTATGGTGTACCAAATTTCTGAAATCGGTACTTATCATTTCTATTTTCCGATATTGGGCAGATTGGAAACCACTGGCAGGCAATAAACTCATACGGAATCTGAGGAACTCCTCCTTGTCCAATCCCGTAACCATAATGGAAAAGGAATTATCCAAAGTGGAAAAGTACTTGTTTATACGCCCTATTTGCCTTTTGAAAATTTTCACATCCGGATTTTCTTCTATTGCCAATCTTTCGTAAGCATCAAGAATCAATCTGAAATACAATTCCGTAATCTGATGATATAGGATGAATATCCTTTCGTCGGGGATATTGGTACGAGGAGTTTGAAGACTCAATAAGGTATCCAAATGGATATAATCCCAATAAGTCAGGTAGTCGGCATGTAGTAACCCATCTAGATAGGATTGCATATCCTGACCCATTACGGCATACTTTTTCTCCAATTTCTCCAATCGGGTCAACATATCATGTGTGAGATCCATACAGTTGATTTGATTTTCCGCAAAGGTAGGAAAATAGGTAGGATAATCACTTAAATTATCTAACGAGTCGCATTCCAAGATAAATGGAAAAAAGGCAAAGTAGGAGACTGAGGGAAATATTGGCAAATGCATAGGCCGTTTGCCCACTACTTAATAATTTGAATGTTTCGGATGAAAAAGTACTGAATGTGGAGAATCCACCACAGAATCCCACCATGAATAGAAGTCGGTAATTATCAGGTAAATAGTATTTGCTTGCATAAGCAGTCAGAACGCCTAGAATGATACAGGCAAGCACATTAGCCAATAGGGTCGCCCAAGGAAAAACGAATTCATGGGTACTCATCCAACGAGCGATTGAATACCTGGCAACACTACCCAATCCTCCTCCTATAAAAACGTACAAGAAAGGCATCATTGGGATTTTGCTTTTTTCATCAACCGTATCCTACGGGTATAAAGATAAAGGATGCTGGATGAAATGGTGGCGGTAGTCAATAACAGCAAAATGAGATTAAGAGAACCAATATCCTGAAGGAAATAGACCAAAAGAATGAAACTAAGATTGACGAAAACCAGGGTAATGGTTCCCTGCATATGACTCATGCCACAATCCAATAATAGATGATGTATGTGGGTTTTGTCCGGATGGAACGGGGAATGTCCTTTAGCCATACGGGTAATGAAAACCCGAAGCGTATCAAAAAGCGGAATAATCAGGATGCCTATGGCAACAGCCGGAGGTGATTTGATGACAAGGTTGGGGTGGGATTTGAAAAGTCCGGGTTCATTATTGTGTTCAATGAATGATATTGCAAGAATGGAACAAATCAACCCCAGTAAAAGTGAACCCGTGTCTCCCATAAATATTTTGGCCGGAGAGAAATTGTAATTCAGGAAGGCAACGGTGGCACCAATCAATGAAAAAGCAACCATTGCCATATCCATTCTGTCCACTAATAAGAACCAGGTTCCCAAGGAAAGGGAAATCAGGACGGATATACTGCCGGCCAATCCATTAATGCCATCAATAAGATTGAATGCATTGATAATGATGAAAATCGTAAATATGCTCAAAAGGATGGCGAAGGCTTCGGGTAATTCATAAATACCGAAAATGCCATATAGACTCGTCAGTTTTATGTTGGCCATATAGACAAGGATGGCAGCAGCCATCAACTGCCCAATCATCTTTTTATAAGGAGACATTGGTGCAATATCGTCTTTGGCTCCCATGAGGAAAATAATGACGAACGAGGCCAGGATATATTGTAGATCACTGAAAGCCTCAAAAGGTGTCCACATGACAATGGAAAAAATAACACCGGCAAAAATGCCTATGCCACCTAATGAAGGTGTTATTTCCGTATGCGAATGCCTTTCCGTTGGTACATCCACTAGGTTTTTCTGCCGTGCCACAGCAATGATGGACGGGATAGCAAAAAACGTAATACTGAATGCTGTTATAAAACTTAGGATGACATCATACATAAGGGTTCATGCTTTTGTGGCATTTATTCCAAGTGGCAAAACTAATAAACAATATCCAAGGTCATGTTTCAAATCGTCGATTTAATTACCTTATTGATGGAATTTGTCAAAAGGATAAGATATAACATTGTAAATTGGATAGTGTTTTCATCGATTAAACATATCATAACTTGTAGCTTATTTGTTCTTTCTTGTGTCCATCTTTCCGCACAAGCAGTTGTTTATTCCTCTTTTCAAGCAGGGGTTTTACACAAAGACAAAGGGGAGTACTCAGAAGCGATCAAGGATTTTACTTCCTTTATAGAAAAGTATCCGACCAAAACGGCCGAGGTGTATTTGGAACGTGGCTATTCTTATCTCTATTTGAAAAAATACGAACAAGCCATAACGGATTTTATTCAGGTCATGGAAATGGAACCTAAAAAAAACATGGGCTCATATGCACTGGGTAAGACTTATTACCAACAGGGGGATTTTGGAAAATCATTGGAATATTTTGATAAATCACTTGGTATTCAACCTTTGGATGCCAGAAGCCTGAATGATCGAGGAATGTCCAAATGTAGATTGGGTGATTTCGATAGTGCAGTCAAGGATTTTATCAAGGCGACAACGATTGACACCAGTTTTGCGATGGCCTATAACAATGCCGGTGCGGCCCGATATTATAATCAGGATATAGAAAATCCCATAAAGAAAGATATCAGAGAGGCCATAGGCTACTTTTCAAAGGCCATCGACTATGATCCGACCTTGACCATGGCCTATAGGAATAGAGGGGCGATGTATCTTTTTCTGGGTGAGCTGGATGCTTCACTAAAGGATCTGACCATTGCCGGAAGGCTGGAACCTCGGAAAGCAGTCATCCCTTTTTATAAAGCAGTGGTCTTGGGAGAAAAGAAAAGTTATCCTGTGGCATTGGAAAACCTGAAAAAGGCGATAGCCTTGGAGCCTTCCTTTTTTTATGCTTATGAGGAGCAGGGCGATATTTTTATGAAAATGAAAAAATATGACGATGCCATTAATGCCTATCGGACGGCATTATCCAAGTCGGATAATTCAACATATAAAGGACTGATGTATTTTAAAACCGCCTTGGTTTATGCTGCTCGAAAAAATAAGGCACAAATGTATCTTCACTTGAAATCAGCAAGAAAGTCGGGAGCCTTTAAGGATAGGGCAGTCTATCGGAAATTCACAAAAAACAAAAGCCTGCATCGATACCGTAGGGAAAAGAAATTCAGGAAATTCACAAAATCGGTATCTAAAATCAAGAAGGAAGACGGCTTTTCCCGTTCCGAGTTACGATGGTTCAGGATGTATGATTAATAAAACTGATATGGCATGGTAAGTGTAGGTTTAATATTTTGAACTATTTTTGGGATTCAACCACAACCTTACCATGAATATCGTAGATCACCAACGTACCAAAATTGTAGCGACGGTAGGCCCCGCTTCGGATTCTTATGACAATTTACTTGAATTAGTCAGGGTCGGAGTGAATATTTTCCGTCTGAATTTCTCACATGGTAGCCATGACGATCACCTCAAGGTGATTAACCGTGTCAATTACATTAATGAAAAATATAATCTACACGTTGGTATCCTTTGTGATTTGCAAGGGCCCAAGCTTCGTGTGGGACAGATAGAGGACAATGCTCTGGAACTGGCAAAGGATGATGTCATTACTTTTACCAATGAAGAATGTATAGGGACGAAGGAAAAGATCTACATGAGCTACGAACAATTCGCCCGGGATGTTGAAGTAGGAGAGAAAGTGCTTGTCGATGATGGTAAAATAGAATTGGAAGTTATTGAAACCGATAACGAGAGTACGGTACGGCTAAAAGTGTTACACGGAGGAACGCTCTCTTCCAGGAAGGGTGTGAACCTTCCCAATACGAAGATATCCCTTCCTTCTCTAACGGAAAAGGACAAAAAGGATCTGGATTTCATGCTCGACCAAAATATCCATTGGATAGCATTGTCTTTTGTCCGTAGGGCTAAAGATGTCAAGGATTTGATTGGAATCATCGAATCCAGAGGCCATCCCGCCAAGGTCATCGCAAAAATCGAAAAACCCGAAGCGATAAAGAATATTAAATCCATCATCAAGGCATCTAACGGTATCATGGTCGCCCGTGGAGATTTAGGAATAGAGGTGCCTATGGAACGGCTCCCGCTTATCCAGAAGGACATCATCAAAAGATGTATTCAAAGGGCAAGACCGGTCATCGTGGCCACTCAGATGATGGACAGCATGATTACGAACCCTACACCCACCCGTGCCGAAATCACAGATGTGGCGAATGCCGTCATGGATGGTGCAGATGCGGTTATGTTGAGTGGTGAAACATCTGTAGGGAAACATCCTCCTTTGGTTGTGGAAGCCATGAATAAAATCATTGCGGAAGCGGAACGCTTCTATGCCCCTCCATATCGGCCCAAGGCCAATGTCAAATCTAGAACCTTCCTTTCAGATGTGATCTGCTTCAATGCGGGCAAGACATCGGATGAAATCAATGCCACCGCCATAATCGGGATGACAAGTTCAGGTTATACCGCCTTCAAGGTGTCCAGTTATCGGCCGAAGGCCAATATCTATATCTTTTCGGATCAACAAACCATGCTATCCATTATGAATCTGGTGTGGGGGGTGAAGTGCTTCTATTATGATAAATTCACTTCTACCGATGAAACCATAACCGATGTAACCGAAATACTCAAAAAGGCCGGAGAGATCAAGGAGGGGGATATCATTGTGAATACGGGTAGTATGCCGCTACACAAGAGATACAGAACCAATATGCTCAAGATTACAACGGTAGAATAGTATTCTGCCTAGGTTAACATTTCTATTAGATACCTTTAGGCCGATTTTACAGAGTCGGATGCTAAAATCACTTATCTTTGCTACTAAATAAGGGCTTGTGATCCTTTTCCTTTTGGAATCTTACCCTGAAAAAATCGAAAAATCAATATTTGTATCGGTTTTTCATGTATAGAAGGTGACTATCTACCAATAAAGAAGGTCATAATAACCGTAAATGCTTATTTGTCGATGTATTGGATAGCCATTCCCAAAAAGGAAAACAAAAACAAGTTCCGAACTGAATAGATTCGAAAAATCATTAAAAACAAGTAAACTTAAATGAAGATTATCATCCCAATGGCGGGTCGTGGCTCAAGATTAAGACCACATACATTGACAGTTCCCAAACCTTTGGTTCCTGTGGCGGGTAAACCCATTGTCCAAAGGTTGGCAGAAGATTTGGCATCATCCTTTATTGATGAATTGGAAGAAATCGCATTCATCATTGGTGATTTCGGGGCAGAGGTGGAGAAAGACCTTTTGGAAATTGCTGAAAAACTTGGAGCAAAAGGTTCTGTTTACCAACAGGAGCAGCCATTGGGTACGGCACATGCCATATTGTGTGCAAAACCCAGTTTGAGTGGTAATGTCATAGTTGCTTTTGCAGATACCCTTTTCAAGGCGAGTTTCGATTTTGACAAGGAACAGGATGGTATCATATGGACACAGGAAGTGGAAGATCCCTCGGCATATGGTGTGGTAAAACTGGATGATAAAGGTATCATTACCGACTTTGTAGAGAAACCCAAGGAATTTGTTTCCAATAAGGCGATAGTAGGAATTTATTATTTCAATGATGGGGAAAATCTTAGGGATGAACTCCAGTATATATTGGATAATGATATTAAAGATAAAGGGGAATACCAACTGACCAGTGCTTTGGAGAATATGAAATCCAAAGGATTGGAATTCCGACCCGGGAAAATAGAGGAGTGGTTGGATTGTGGTAATAAGAAAGCCGTAGTCTATTCCAATCAGCGGATGCTGGAATTCAATAAGGAGAAAACAATGATAGACGAAACGGCCAGCACGGATGGTTCGATTATCATTCCTCCTTGTTTTATCGGGAAAAATGCGGAGGTGGCCAACTCTATTGTAGGGCCTTATGTTTCTATTGGGCATAATACCCGGATAGTGAACTCCGTTATCAAGAATAGTGTTATTCAAAATGAATCCCTTGTGGAAAATGCCCTTTTGGAAGATTCCATGTTGGGAAACAAGGCTGATTATAAAGGGCGTACATCCGTTATCAGCCTCGGGGATTATTCAAATTATAGCTCGTGATGAAATCCATTAGGATACATATCTTCGGATGCTTATTCCTGCTGAGTTGTTGGAATGTATCTGCCCAAGACGGACGACCGTTGTTGGCAGATATCGATTTGCAGAAAATTTTCATTGATGCCAATCGGGAAAAACTTCTAGGCCATTATCAGGATGCAGCCTATCTTTTCCGTGAAGTATTGAACAAAGATCCAAAAAATCATTCAGCGGCGTATGAACTGTCTAGGATGTATGATGTCCTGGAGCAGGATGCATTGGCACTCAAAGCTATTGAAAAAGCCGTCAAGTTGGTTCCGGGTAATGTCTGGTACATGGATTTCTATGGAAAGGTTTTGGAGCGGAATAATAAACATGGTAGGGCGGCTGATGTCTATGCCTCTTTGGCCAAATCCCATTCGGATAATGAATATTTCCTTTTTCAACAGGCTTATTATCTAACTAAGGCGGATGAACCGGCCAAAGCCGTTGTTATTTATGATAAGATTGAAAAAATGATTGGTGTCAACGAAGAATTGACTAGGAAAAAATATGTCCTTTATTATAAAATGGGGGATAAGAAAGCCTCGGAATCAGAATTGAAAAAATTGATTTCCGAATTTCCTGAAGATACCGACTACAAACATATCTTGGCCGAATTCTATAAAAAGGAAAACCGAGACAAGGATTTACAGAAAACCTACGAAGAAATACTCCGTATGGAGCCTAATGATGCTGAAGCTAACCTGGCATTGGCAGAATCCCATAAGGAAAACAAGGATCACTTCAAATATCTGAAGGCCATCGAGCCTATTGTTGCCAAACCAGATGTGGATATCGATGTGAAGGTGAGGGAATTGTTTCCATATATTACCATCGTTCGGGAAACGAAGGATAATGAATTGAAAATGGCAGCATTGGATTTGGGCCACCAATTGACGGAGGCTCATGCCGAAGAAGCCAAGGCTCATTCCCTTTATGCGGATATGCTTTATCATTCGGGTAAACCCAAAGAGGCATTGAAATCATATGAGAAAACATTGGAATACGATAAAAGTGTATTCCCCGTATGGGAACAAATCATGTATATCCATGCGGAATCCCAACAAATGGATAAATTGATTTCTGTTTCTGATAAGGCTTTGGATTTATTCCCCAATCATGCAAAGGTGTATTATATGAATGGTTTTGCCCATAGCTATCTGGGGAAACATGGGGAAGCCGCAAATATGTTTGAACAGGCATTGATGATGTCCGGGAAAAATGTGCCTTTGAAATATGAGATATGTAACCGTTTGGGTGTTTCTTATTATAATCTGAAAAAATACGAGCGTTCAGATAAGATGTTCGAAAAAGCATTGGAACTTTCTCCCGAAGGATTTTCCGCTTTACATAATTACAGCTATCATTTATCCAAACGGGATCAGGATTTGGATCGTGCAAAAGAAATGTCCATAAAAGCAAATGAACTGAATCCGGGACAGCCTGCTTTTCAAACCAATTTAGGAAGTATTCTTTTTAAATTGAAGGAATATAAGAATGCGAAAAAATGGGTGGAAAGAGCCTTGACTTCAGGAGGGGATAAACTGGCGATGACGAAAGAACTTTATGGTGATATTCTTTTCCAGGAAGGAAATAAGGATGCTGCCTTGGAAAATTGGAAATCCGCAAAGGATTTGGGAGGTGATTCGAAATCATTGGAACGAAAAATAATTGATAAGAAAATGTAAACAAAAAAGCCGGGATATTTATCCCGGCTTTTTTGTTTACCACATTTTTTCCAAATCCTCTTTTTGATAAGTTTTTTTCCTTGTGATGAAATTGCTTTTTCCAGGAGGCTTTAACCTGAGGTTGTCTTTTCCTGAAAATAATTTTTGTAATAAGGATAAAGGGAAAAGAAAAAGGAAAAATATAATCGACAATAAAATAGTTCCGTTTATTTTCCCGAGAACTCCTGCGAATTTCATCCAGCCTTCTGCAAATAATTTTCCCAAGCTTGGAAAAATCAATCCGACTAATCCAACGCCTGTTCCGATGTAGGCAAGCAATGGGAATTTGAAAAAATAAGAAAGGAGGTTTAATCCTACCATGAAAACCAGTAGGATTTTCCAAACTTCCGAAGCATTCAATTCCTTTTTTTGCACCATGTCAGAATAATGTATAAATGAATGGTGCGGCAGAAGAACTTCCACCCAATACTAATAATACGCCGAGTAACAATAAGACGATGACCATCGGTATGAGCCAGAATTTTTTCCTTTCCATCAGGAAGGAAAATAAATCTTTTAATGTTTCCATAATAGAATATTAATCCAATTCAAATTGTTCCAACCATTCCCTTTTGTTTTTCCATTCGGGTTGATTGTTTTTCAAAAATAAATAATTTTCCAATACTAATATATCCATTTCCGTATTCATGAAGCAGTTGTATGCATCTTCAGGGGTGCAGACAATCGGTTCACCTCTTACGTTGAAGCTGGTGTTGACTAACATGCCTATTCCTGTTTTTTGTTTGAATGCTGTGAGTAGTTGCCAGAATTTAGGGTTTGTTTTTTTTGAAACCGTTTGAATCCTAGCCGAAAAATCGACATGTGTGATGGCGGGTAAATCAGACCGTTTGTAATACAGTTTTTCCTTAATGCCTAAAGCCGGATAATTGTCGGGTAATTCTTTTCTTAGTTCTTTTTTGACATCATGGACACGCAGCATATAAGGAGAATGATCAACTTTTTCAAAAAACAGAGCAACATCTTCTTCCAGAACCGCAGGGGCGAATGGACGGAAGGATTCTCGATATTTTATTTTTAAATTGAGTTGTTTTTGCATCTCTTCATTCCTTGGATCTCCTAGTATGCTCCGCCCGCCTAATGCTCTAGGGCCGTATTCCATTTTTCCTTGGAAATAACCGACGATTTTTCCTTGACTTAATTGTTCGGATAAATACTCATTTAATTTTTCGTCATCAAAATAACGGGCAACGGCTTTTTGTTTTTTGATGAATTTTTCAATTAAATAATCAGGGAAGGAGTTTCCGAGATAGGAACCTTTCATCGAGTCGTCTTTTTTTATATTTCTTTCTTTTTTGTAGTGGATGTGGTGGGTGGATAATGCGGCTCCCAACGAACCGCCGGCATCTCCTGATGCCGGTTGGATAAATACATTATTGAATATTTCTTCCTCGATTAATTTTCCATTAGCGACACAATTCAAGGCGACCCCGCCGGACAAGCAAAGGTTTTCGCATTGAGTGATTTTCTTGGCGTGGTGTGCCATTTTAATGACAACCTCTTCCGTTATTTTTTGAATGGCCAAACCTAAATTGCAATGTTCTTGTAATAGTTGATCTTCTGGTTCCCGTTTTTTTAAATTGAATAATTCTTCCCATAATTTATTCTGGGTCATGGTCAATCCCGTAGCATAATTAAAATATTTTTGATTCAGCCAAATTGACCCATCGTCATAAATATTAATTAATTCTTTTTTGATGCGTTCAATGTTTTTTTTCACTTGCTCCGAATTGGGCTGGCCATAAGGAGCAAGACCCATTAGTTTGTATTCGCCGGAATTGACTTTGAATCCTGAAAAATAAGTAAAGGCCGAATATAATAAACCAAGGCTGTGTGGAAAATGCATTTCTTTTATAATGGAAATGTCTTTCCCTTCTCCCAAACAAATGGAAGCCGTGGCCCATTCACCTACGCCATCTATGGTGATTATGGCCGATTTTTCAAAAGGTGAAGGATAGAATGCACTTGCGGCATGGGAAAGATGGTGTTCCGAGAAAAGCAGCTTTGTTTTTTTCTTATCGAAATGTCCGATTTTTTTTAATTCATCGGAAATTCTTTTTTTGATGAATAACTTTTCATTCAACCAAACCGGCATGGATTTGATAAAAGAACGGACTCCTTTGGGAGCAAAGGCATAATAGGTTTCCAAAAGCCTTTCGAATTTTAAAAAAGGCTTATCATAAAATACGATGGCATCCAACTCGCCCAAGGATAAACCCGATTCATCCAAACAGAATTCGATGGCATTCGTGGGGAAGGAAGGGTCATGTTTCTTGCGGGTATATCTTTCTTCCTGAGCAGCGGCAATGATATCCCCATCGACAATTAGGGCCGCCGAGGAATCGTGGTAAAATGCAGATATGCCAAGGATATTCATATGGCAAAGATAATTTTAAATCCAAGCATGGAAGCCATCTCTAAAATATTTTTAAAATGACGCTTAATGAAAAGACTCCGGAGATAAATAATGGAATAAACGCTCGGCATAAATCCGATGGGACAAGGCATTAGGATGGCTGTCATGGGGCAGGTTGTTGTATTGCTTGTCATTCATGATGTCCAAGCCGAGGGGTAATGTTCGAATGCCTTTTTTCTTCAGTATATCATTCATTTCCAGACTGGGGGCATCGTCTAGTAGAGTAGCGACGATAAACTCGGTTCCGTTTTCATGGCAAAGCCTTGCCCAATGTTCAAAAATGGTGATGGTTGCTTTTGTTCCATCCATTCCCAAAGATTGATACCCATTGATGATTTCCTGTATGGCATTGGCCAGTGCAGAATAATCCCTTAAGGGGATAGGACGGTATAATTCTTCCGAATCCAAATATCCGATTTCCAAGTTTCCATCATTCAAGCGGGCATGGGGGAACCTGCCCTTCTCCTTTGCTAAGATGCCAAGTACCTCAAGACCATAATGCATCTGTGAACGGAAGGAAGGATTCATTACATTCCGTTCCTCGTGGAAGGGTGCATAGAAGGCAATTGCCATGTCTATATCTTTCCCTTTTTTGATTTCTTCTAAGTATTGTAAATATCCTTGTAGGTTACCATAGGCCGGGACTCCTTTATTTATGATGGCATAATCCGATATTTTTTCCTGAAGGAGATATGCAAAGCTTTCCTCATCATCTACTCCCATTCCATAGGTGAAGGAACAACCGTATAAATGAATTTCGGGAAGAGTCGTTTTATTTTTATGGCCGGTATTCCGTGTAGAATCCGGTAGATGTTGGCAAGTATATTCCAAACTGTCATTAATTAGGATTTTGTAACTCCCCGGATTCAATGCCATTCCATATGTCGAATGGGAGATGAGGGATGCCGGAGGAGTAGCTTGGATACAATAGGTTTCCTGCCGGTAATGCTCGAAACCTAGAATTCTCAAAACGCATTCTGCTAAAAGAATGGTAATGAAAAAAATACCTGTTATTTCGATAATCCTTTCTTTCATATTGGGATTTTCATTGGTGCGAATCGGGCGTAAGGAACTTCAACATTGATTAGGCTTTATGACAAAATATTGATGATAATATCTATTGATGGCAACAAATTAACAGACTAAAGATGAACCAAAAAAATTAAAGGATTACTTTTGCGGCGAATTCAAACCAATAGGAAATGAAGAAGTATAATTTTTTCGCCGGACCGGCGATTCTGCCACAATCCGTTTTGCAAAAAGCTTCCGAAGCGGCATTGTCTTTTGGAGATATGGGATTGTCTATTTTGGAAATATCCCACAGAAGTAAGGAATTTACGGCTGTCTTGGAAGAAGCCCGGGCATTGGCTAAAGAGTTGCTTGGCTTCGGAGATGATTATGAGACCTTATTCCTTCAGGGAGGAGCCAGTTCCCAATTCTTCATGATTCCGATGAATCTCTTGAACGAAGGTGAAACGGCTGCTTATGTGGATACCGGGAATTGGTCTGCCAAGGCCATCAATGAAGTGGAGAATTTCGGCAATTTGAAAAAATTGGCTTCATCCAAAGATGAAAATTATACCTATATCCCTAAAGGGTATGACATTCCTTCTGATGCGAAATACCTACACCTGACGAGTAATAATACCATTTACGGAACCCAGCATCATTCATTTCCCGATACGGATGTCCCTTTGGTTTGTGATATGTCTTCGGATATTTTCAGTCGTCCTATTCCTACCGATAAATTCGGATTGATCTACGCCGGAGCCCAGAAAAATATGGGGCCTGCGGGTACGACCCTAGTTATTGTTAGGAAAGATGTGTTGGGGAAAGTACAACGAAAAATTCCTACGATGTTGGATTATAATACGCATATCGGAAAGGCATCTGCCTTCAATACCCCTCCGGTTTTCCCGATTTATGTTTCATTACTGACCATGAGATGGGTCAAGGAAATGGGAGGTGTCGGACAAATGGAATTACATAATGAAGAAAAAGGATCTTTGCTGTATGATGAGATAGATCGCAATCCGCTATTTGTAGGTACGGCCCGGAAAGAAGATCGCTCCTTGATGAATGTTCCTTTTGTAATGGCTCCAGGTTATGAGGCTTTGGAAACTGAATTTTTAGAGCGTTGTACGAATGCAGGTTGTATGGGAGTTAAGGGGTATCGGACGGTTGGAGGATTCAGGGCTTCCATTTATAATGCGATGACCAAGGAAGGGATTTCCAAATTAGTGGAATTGATGCAGGCCTTCGAAAATGAAAAAGGATAATTGATGAAAAAGAAAGTAACCGGTATCGGAGGTGTTTTCTTTAAGTGTCAAAATCCGGATACCATGAAGGACTGGTATAGGGACAACCTGGGTTTGGTAACGAATGAATACGGTTCCGTTTTCGAATTCAGGCAGGGAGATAATCCCGAAAAGAAAGGGTATCTCAATTGGAGTCCTTTCAAGGAAACAACGGATTATTTCCAACCCTCGGAAAAGGAATTCATGATCAATTACCGGGTAGAGAACATCAAAGAATTGGTAGAGGAATTGAAAAATACAGGTGTGACCGTTCTGGATGAAATCACAACTTACGACTATGGTAAATTCGTTCATATCCTCGATCCCGAAA
>JAHDFN010000295.1 GCA_020628145.1 Saprospiraceae bacterium
TGCCAACCATTGATTCCTAAATTCTTCAGCTATTTTTCGTCCCGTAGCTTTGGCTGCGAAACTCAAAATCAGCTTCGACTTAGAAATCAAGCGATTACAATCGCTCTTACCAACCACTTTTTAAACAACTTCTATGTTTAATACCCATTTAATCAATGAGTAAGAGGAAAAAAAATAAAGGCAATTCCCAAAAGGCCGATTTCCAGAAAAAATCAAAGGTTTCTCCTGAGGTATCCCAATCCCAACCTAAGAAGAAACAAGTATTCGTGGAGGAGCCCATTCCCGATGATGAATACAACTCGTTCAAGGAATATTTTTTCACAGGACCTTTGGAAGATTTTAAGAAAAGGGAAGGAAGCATTCCGCATTCCTTTTATCGATTGGTTTTTGCCGGAAGTGCCATCCTGATTTTCCTTTTGATGATATTCATGGGCTTGAATTCAGGAATCAATGGAGACGACTCCTTTCAACATGATTATTCGGATAAGTTGTTGAATTTTTATTCGACAATGGGACAAGACTCATCGGCGTTATTTGTGAAAAAAGGCCAAATGCACTTTTATGGTGGCTTTTTCGATATCACTACCGGAGTGGCCAATAAAGTCATGGGTAATGATGTAAATGATCATGGTTACAACCATATCCGACATATTATGAATGTAATATTCGGGTTTCTTGCCATGATTTTCGTCGCTTTGATTTTAAGGAGGATGGCGGGTTGGAAAGCAGCGGTTTTGGGATTGTTATTCATGTTCCTGTCTCCCCGATTTCTGGGACATTCACTCATGAACCCCAAAGACATTCCTTTTGCTGCAGGGTACATCATGGCATTGTATTTTATGTTGAGGCTTTTCGAAACACTTCCCAAACCCAAATGGTCAACAGTGATAGGTTTGGGATTAGGAATGGGAATAGCTTTGAGTACCCGTGCCGGAGGAGTTTTGCTTTTTGCATATTTCGGTTTATTCGCATTGGTTAATATCATATTGCAAAAAGGGATTAAAAACATATTTAGTGATAAGGATTTAATCATTGCCTATCTTAAATATTGTATATCAGCAGCCTTGATAGGCTTGTTTGTGGGATGTTTGTTCTGGCCTTATGCCTTGGTCAATCCCTTTGAAAATATCATGAAGGCCCTCACTGAATTTTCTAAGTTGAGCGTCCATATCACAGTATTGTTTGATGGAATGAATATCAAATCCAATGATATCCCCTGGCACTATCCGGTGACTTGGATTTCCAAAACCATTCCTTTGTTCGTTTTGATTGGTTTTCCTGCCAGTTTGGCATTTGCTTGGAAATTATGGAAGGAACGTCCCTCCAAAAGGATATACATGTTTGCTATGTATTTCGCCGCCATTTTCCCGTTGGCATATATTATCTATAAGGAATCCAATATGCATGATGGATGGAGGCACCTGACATTCGTATATGCTCCTATGGTGGTGATGGCTACGATGTTCTGGATTACTTTGGAAAAGATATTGGCAGAGAAAGGAGGTATGTTGAAAAAGGGAATGTATGTTCTTTTGGGATTGTTGATGTTGGAATCGGCGGTATTCATTGTAAGGAATACTTCCTTCCCCTATGTGTATTTCAATCCTATTGCCGGAGGAATGTCCGGTGCTTTCGGTAATTATGAAACGGATTATTGGGGGGTGAGTACAAAACAGGCTGTTGATTGGTTGGAAGATGAAGGTCTCATCAGTCCGGATATGCCGGATACATTATATTTGGGTACAACTTTTCATTACAACATTGCTACTTATGTAAAGAAAAAATATGGAAAGAAATTGATTGTAAGGTATGTGAGATTCAATGAAAGATATGAGAAGGAATGGGATTATGGGATTTTTCCTTCCCGTTTCATCAAGGGTAACCATCTCAATAATGGCACTTGGCCCAATTCACGTACCATACATTCTATTACGGCCAACGGTGTGCCGATGGCAGCAATTGAAACCGCTGAAAATCCAAATGTTTTCGAAGCGGAAAAAGCCATTAAGAAAAGGGATTTCAATAGAGCAATCGAATTATATAAAAAGGAATTGCAGAATTATCCGGATAATGAATTGGCTGCAAAAAAACTGGCTTGGGTCTATTCCGCTTTAAAGGATTATAACAATACGAAATCCTATGCGAACAAGGCATTGGAAATAGCTCCTCTGGATCCAGATGCCATTTTATATAGAGGGATCTCTAATTTGGGACTAGCCAAATCCCGGGAAGCCAAACAGGATTTTCTACAAGTGCTGGAAATCAACGACGATTATCCTGCTGCATATTATTATTATGCGTTGATACTGAAAACCGAAGGAGATATCCAAGGAGCATTCAACAATGCTAAAACCGCCATAGAAAAAGCTCCGAAATTCAAATTACCTTATCAATTGATTATTTCGATTTTTGAAGAAAGGGGAGATACGGCCAATGCCAATAAGTTCAGGCAGGCCATGAGTAAATTATAATGGGAATGGAAGAAATCAACGAAAAGGAATTCGATGCATATGTGGAATCCTATCAGGAAATGCATCAGAACAGTACGAAGCTTTCCGGATACGATACTTCCTATTTCGATGAGATGAAAATAAGGGAAGTCTCCCGATTCTTGAAAATTAAAGGAAAACAACCAAAACGCATTTTGAATTTCGGTTGTGGTATCGGAAAAAGTGAACCATATTTCAGACAGTATTTTCCGGGTGCGGAAATTTACGGTATTGATGTTTCTTCCAAATCGGTCGAATATGCCATAGAAAAAAACAAGGATTTGGAACGGGTTTATTTATCGGTTTATGATGGGAACCAATTACCCTTCGAAGGAAAATTCGATTTGATTTTTGCTGCCAATGTTTTCCACCATATTCCCTTTTCATTCCATGAAAAATCTTTTAGCCTGATTCGGGATTCGCTTTCCGAGGAAGGATGTTTTTTTATTTTCGAACACAATCCGTATAACCCCTTGACTCAAAAAGCGGTCAAGGATTGTGAATTCGATAAGGATGCGGTTCTTTTATCTCCGAGGTATAGTAAAAGAATACTGAATGAATTGAATTTCGGCCCCATTCAATGTAATTTCATTCTTTTCATTCCTAACTTTGTGAGTTTTCTGCAACCCTTGGAAAAATACCTTACTTTTTTGCCCATCGGTGCACAGTATTATTGTTATGCGGAAAAGAAATTTGCAAATTAACAAGGAATAAAAATCTTAAACGGCGTGCTCAGAAATTTTATCGACAAGTTTTTTGCCATTCCATTTATCTATCATTATGCCAGATGGATGTTTACTTTAGGTATCCGATACGAACCTATAAAATCCTACCTTGATCCACAATCGGATGATTCTATTTTGGATATCGCTTGCGGAGTAGGAACCTATACCAAAATTGTAGGTGAGGCTAAATACTTGGGAGTAGATCTGAATGAGGAATATATAGAAACGGCCAATAAGGAATGGGGGAGTAATTCCCGAAAATTCGAAGTACAGGATGTATTGACCATTGACCAAAAATATCCGAAGGGAAGTTTTAATAAGGGCATGATGTTGGGATTAATCCATCATTTACCGGAAGAAGATGCATTGAAATTATTAAAAAAATCAAGTGAAATCCTAACGGAAAGATTGGTCGTAATGGATAATTATTATTCTAAATGGCATTTGATAAATAATCTTGTTTGTCATTTGGATAGAGGGAAATATGTCAGGACCGTGGAGCATGAAAGAATGATCCTCAAGCAGTATTTCGATATTGAAAAGGAAAGAAGATATTATGTGAATAGCCTCCTGGCCCATTATGTGGTTTTCCAACTCAAACCCAAGAAAAACCTCAGCTGAAAATGTCGGTCGATCTATCCATAGTCGTTCCTGTATTTAATGAAGAAGATAATATCGATTTATTGTATAATCGATTGATGGCCGTTGTGAAAGGTATGACGCTTCCTTCTTACGAATTGATTTTCGTGAATGATGGAAGCAAGGATAAATCCATCGACTTACTCAAATTGAAATCCCAAGAAAATCCCAATGTAAAATATATTGATTTCAGTCGGAATTTCGGACATCAGATTGCAGTAACCGCCGGATTGGAATTAAGTGCCGGACAAAGCATTGTCATCATAGATGGTGATTTACAAGATCCTCCCGAACTGATTCCCGAGCTATACGAAAGGAAAAAAGAGGG
>JAHDFN010000037.1 GCA_020628145.1 Saprospiraceae bacterium
AATCTACAATGCTATCCATTTTCTTTTCCACTGAATCGACTAGGTCACCTGCCTTGTCGGACAATTTACCGAATAAACCTTTATCGGCATTTTCGGGTGTTTCCAATTTTTCCTCGGCGGAATCTACAATGCTATCCATTTTCTTTTCCACTGAATCGACTAGGTCACCTGCCTTATCGGATAATTTTTCAAATAAGCCCTTATCGGCATTTTCAGGTGTCTCCAGTTTTTCTTCGGCACCATCCACGATGTCGTCCATTTTCTTTTCAACGGAATCCATGAATTCCCCTGCTTTATCAGAGAGTTTGTCAAAGAAACCTTTACCATCTTTTCCCATATCATTTTCATTTTTGATTTCAGAATGAGCATCATTATCTGATGCAAGTACTACTTTTTCTGACTGATCATCATCGTCTTCGGTCACATCATTAATCTTTTCTTCCACTATTTCTTTCAGTTCGGAGGCTTTGGATTTCAGATTTTCTACCACCTCTTCTCCTTTTTTAGTGAAAGGTTCCATTTTTTCACCGACTTCTTCGGAGACGACAACGGCTGCGGCTTTGGCAGTATCTATGGCATCTTCCAATTTATCTTCTACCATATCCTTTACCTCACCGGCAGTATCGATAATCTTATCAACAAGCCCTTTGGGTTTTTTCTTTTTCTTCGCCTTACTCTCATTGATTTTTTCAGCAGCAGCTTCTAACTTCAATTTCTCTTCCTCATCGAGGTTTTCCTTTGTCTGTTTGACTTCTTCCTTGATTTTGGCCTTGGCTTCCGCTTCTTTTTCCTTACGGATTTTATCGAGCTTCTCACGCTCCTTTATTTTCTCCATCTTATTGTCCAATTGCTTCTTGGTGGCATACATGTCATCCAATTTTTCATCCTTGAACTTGATGCGTTGCTCAATCATTTTAATCTTGGCCTGCCTGATTTGAGCTTCCAATTGCCCGTCCGTATTCTGAATCCGACGATTTTCGAATTCCAAATCCTTCGTATCCCTGGACTTGGAATGTTCCGTTCTTTTAATGGCCTTCATCAAACCTTCATATCTGCGGTTCAATCGTCCGACAGCGGAATTGTCGTTACTGGCATTTTCACCATATCTTTTGGCTTTGGCCGCTTTGAAGGAACCGTCTATCCTATTCCAGATTTTTTCCCTTAGGTCCCGGGTCAGTTTGGTTTGTTTGAATTTATTCTGTAATTCCTTCAATTCATTAAATACACCCGATAATTTTAATCCTTCTTCGATTCTTTTTTCAATATCATCCAGTTGGGTACTGAACCAATTGAAATTCTCCTTGGCGGTTTCCCGATATTCTTCATCGAGTTTCTTCCTGAGCCCTTTCATTTTATCGAATAATTCATCACTTCCTTTTCTTAGGTCGCTGGCATAATTCCTAGAAAGGATACCTTCCCTGATATTACTTTGGACTTTATTCCAGAATCCTTTCAGGTTTTCCCAATGGGCATTGTCGAAGGTTTCCAATTTATCAACCTTCTCCCTGAGGTCATCCAGTTCGGATTTGAATTGTGCATGCATTTTGGAACTCAATACCATGACATGCCATTCCAGTTTTTTCCTTTCCAATAAGTCAGTCCTTTCTACTTTGATGTCCTCAGGTAATAAACTTTCGGATAAGGTAAGGTCTCGTTGTATTTCGGTATGTCCTTCCGGGAATTCGACTTCTTTTCCTGCCCTCCAATCGTCCCTCATCTGATCATAGAATTGATCGGTAACGAGATTGTCGGGGAAAGTGAGAATTCTAATCTTATTTTCTTCAGCTAATAATTCCAGTGCGACCAGAATTTTTTCGTTAGAGGCGTTTTCGCCTCTCAATACTAATTTGGATTTCATTTTAATTACAGTTTCGTATATTCTATTACAAGTAGTATTTTGGAAAAATTCCAAAAAACAGTATTACAATTTCCGATTTTAATCGGAATAGGATTTTTGACTATGGTTGTTTTGATGAAGTCATTACATTAAAGATAATCCTTATCCTTCAAATATTGTGCTATTTGTACGGCATTGGTTGCTGCCCCTTTCCGAAGGTTGTCCGAAACAATCCACATATTGAGTGAATTGGGTGCTGATTCATCCCTTCTGATTCTACCGACAAATACCTCGTCCCTGTTTTTGGCATAACGGGGCATCGGATATTTGAAATTATCAATGTCATCTTCCAGAATGACACCATCGGTATGGCTAAGGATGTCTCTGATTTCGTTAATGTCGAAATCGTTCCTGAAAGTGATGTTCACACTTTCGGAATGTCCTCCCTGAACAGGAACCCTGACTGCGGTTGCTGTTATTTTTAAATTATCGTCACCTAGTATCTTACGTGTTTCATGGACAAGTTTCATTTCTTCCTTGGTATATCCGTTATCAAGGAAGATATCACAATGAGGAAGGCAGTTATCCATAATGGGGTAATGATATGCCATTTCATAATCCTTTGTAGCTCCTGCTTTTTCCGCTTCATATTGGGCAACAGCCTTTGCCCCCGTACCTGTTATGGATTGATATGTTGAAATAACCAGACGTTCTATTCCATACTTTTCATGCAAAGGAGCCAAAGGAACAACCATTTGGATGGTAGAACAATTGGGGTTGGCGATAATCTTATCATTCTTTCCTAAAAGGTGGGCATTGATTTCAGGAACGACCAGTTTTTTATCCGGATCCATTCTCCAGGCAGAAGAATTGTCAATGACTGTAGTTCCAACTGCCGCAAATCTGGGTGCCCATTCTTTGGAAACCCCGCCCCCCGCAGAAAAAATAGCCAAATCGGGTGCGGCGGAAACGGCATCTTCCATACTTATAATCGTATAGTCCTTTCCTTTGAAAGAAAGTGTTTTCCCTACGGAGCGTGCCGAGGCTACAGGGATGAATTCCGAAATAGAGAAGTTCCTTTCTTCGAGAACATCCCGCATGACATGCCCGACTAAGCCAGTGGCACCGACCAAAGCTACTTTCATATGTTTGAATTTGTTGTTATCAGTTTAAAAAATCGAAATGCAAAGGTATGGGAAAAGTATATAAGTGTAAAGGGGTAGGAGTCCAAATTAAAAGATCATATAAAATGTCCGTATTCTATAAAGTATTGAATGAGAATTTAATATGTATGTCGATAAATTTTCTTTTTTATTCCCGTATATGATTTTGAGGATTATCCTATTAATTATTTATATTGTCTCTGTTTTATGAATTTAAAAAATGGATTCACTTACCCTTTGACACATGCTAGAGAAACGGCAATACAATGAAGATAGTACGCCCTATGAGATTGAAATGATTAGGGATAGAACCATCCTTTATGATGAAGGGATAGTCAGGATCAATGAGATACCGATTGTCTCTCCCTTTTCGATTACACTTTGCTTTGATAAGGTAGAAGAATTGGTAGAACCGGGTGAACGTTTTGCCCTGATTGTCGATTTATCCGACTCCACCCGACCGGATGCCAAAGGGCGTCAGGTTTTGAATGAACGGTTTTATAGGATTTCCAAGCGGTTGATCCATTGTTCCTACATTACAGGGAAAAATGTCATTATCAATACGGCTATCCGATTTGTGATGTATGGAACCGGGCTTGATTCTTTTTCTGTGGATTCGGACGAGGAGAGGGCTATAAAAAAACTGAAAAATGCAATCGGAAGGAATGAATGACAGTTTGGGAAAAGAAGATTTTTTGGAATTCGTTTTCAAGGAGTTGATGGCGATCTCCAAGGGGACATCCACCTTGGACGAAGAGTCTTTTGCCAAGGCGGAAAACCAAGAGCAGTTACAGGTCTTGGAAGGTTTGATTTATCTTAATGAGGATTTGGATTTGTACAAAACGGAGTTGAATGCGAAGGTTGTAGCCCTTGAAAAGAAAAATGAGGAACTGGCCCAATTCAATTATATCGCTTCCCATGACTTACAGGAACCTTTGAGAACGGTGACCAGTTTTTCCAAAATGCTGGCCAAAGAAAACAAAGATACCCTCAATGAAACCGGATTGGAATATCTAAATTTCATTTTACAGGCTTCCGAAAGGATGCAACAACTTATCATGGAATTGTTGGATTATTCCCGTATCGGTAGGGATAAGGTATTGGTGGATATCGACTGCAACAGATTGGTGGAATTGGTGTTGTTGGACATGTCTGCTGTCATGATGGATCAGAAGGCAGAAGTTAGGGTAGAAGAATTGCCGGAAATCAAAGGATACAAGACGGAAATGAGGCAGTTGTTCCAAAATCTGGTGTCCAATGCCATTAAGTTTCGTAAAAAGGACTCAATACCCAAAATCAGCATTTCTGCCGAGCGGGGAGATTCCCATTGGATTTTCAAGGTGAGGGATAACGGCATCGGCATTGCAGAAAAACATAAGGATAGGATTTTCGGAATATTCCAAAGACTCCATTCCAAAAAGAAATATGAGGGAACCGGTATCGGACTGGCCCATTGTAAGAAAATCGTGGAAATCCATAATGGAGAAATCTGGTTGGATTCCGAATTGGGAGAAGGAAGTACTTTTTATTTTAAAATTCCTTACAATTATTAAATTAATATCATTTAAATCCCCTGTTCGATGGTTAGATTAAATTGTGTATTACTGATAGATGATGACGAACCAACCAATTATCTGAATGAGAAATTGATTCGTGAAGCGGGTTGTGCAGATACTGTGGTTACCAAAGAAAGCGGAGAAGAAGGCTTGGAATATCTTGTTTCCTGTGCAGAAGGGAATATTGCCTTACCCGATCTTATTTTCCTCGATATCAATATGCCGGCCATGAATGGCTGGGAATTTCTAGAAGAGTACCGGAAATTGGATGAGTCCATCCAATCGCAGGTATTATTGATCATGTTGTCCACTTCCCTCAATCCCGATGATCATAAAAGGGCGGAAGAAATGCAAGAGGTGGCCGGATTCATCCATAAACCGTTCACGACAATAACCTTGGAAGAAATCCTAGAGGATTATTTCAAATCGAATGGTAATTGATCCATTTTTTATAAATCCAAATCAAAGCCCCGGTTTTAAAAACCGGGGCTTTGATTTGGATTTATTTCCTTTTCTTTTCTTCTGCTTTGCGTTTTCTTTCTTCCATCCGTTTTCTTTTCTCTTCTGCCTTCCGTTCTCTTATTTTCCGATTTTTTTCCTTTCTGGCCTCTTCTCTTTTCCTTCTTTTTTCCAAGCGTTTCTGCCTAGCCGTTTCACGTTTGACTTTGTCTTCTGCATGTTTCTTATCCTCGGCTTCCTTCAGTTTTTTCTTTTTGGCTTCTAGTATTTTCCGTTCGGATTCCGCCCTTTCCTTTAATATCCTATTCTCTTCACTCTCCTTTCTTTTTTTGCGGTTAGTAGAAATCCTCCCTAGTATAGCCTCCGCCAATCCTCCTAGCAAAGTCCTTGTGTTTTCCTTGCTGTCTTCAATAGGCATATATTCGCTGTATAATGGACATGGGTTGTTTGTTGCAAAATGGGTATTCCTTTTCGGGAAATCATGATTTGCTAATTTTTTATAATCTTCATCCTGATATAACTGCCTGAAAAAACGCCCCCAAATCGGAAGGGCCGTCCTTGCTCCCTGACCATCTCTTGTTGTTGCAAACCGGATGCGTTTATCTTCCGCACCTACCCAGGCTCCAGCCACCAAATCGGGGGTGCAGCCAATGAACCATCCATCTGTCTGGTTTTGGGTTGTCCCTGTTTTTCCTGCAATCGGATTATCCAATCCGAATTCAAAACGTAGCCTTCGCCCTGTTCCTTCATTGACGACGGATTGCATCATATCTATCATCGTTTCATTGGTCTCGGAGGACAATGTCCTTTGAACTCCCTTCTTGTGTTTTTGCTCAAAATCGTGAATCAGATTACCTTTCGAATCTTCTATTTTAAGCAAGGCGTGTGGAGTAGAAGTCTTTCCGTCATTGGCAAAAGTGGTATAAGCGCCCACCATTTCCAATAGTGATAATTCAGCTGTTCCCAATGCAATGGAAGGTACTTCAGGAATCGGATTGGTGATGCCCATCTTTTGGGCGAGCCAGATGGTCTTATCCATTCCCGTTTCGAATAGTACCTGTACGGAAACGGTATTGACCGAATGAGCAAGACCACCTTTTAATGTAAATGCACCACCATATTCGTCGGATGCATTCCTCGGCGACCAATCATCATAATCCTTATAGGTTCTTCTTTCATTCGGGTAGTATTTACAGGCATCCGTACCTGTTTCCAGTGCAGCGGCATAAACGAAAGGTTTGAACGTCGAACCTACCTGACTTCTGGAAGTGACATGATCCACTTTGAAATAATTATAGTCAATACCACCGACCCAAGCTTTCACCGCTCCCGTTTTGGCATCCATTACTACAAATCCGGCATTCATGAAATACAGATAATGCATGATGGAATCCAATGGAGACATTTTGACTTCGGCTTCACCTCCATTCCAAGAAAAGACTTTCATTTCCCGAAGGGTATTAAAATCTTTTTTGATTTCTGTTTCCGTTTTTCCTGCTGCTTTCAGTCGCTTATATCTTCTGGATTTCCGCATGGCATCTTTGACGATATCCGAATTGTTTCCCCAAGGTTTCTCGCCGTTTAATTGTTCCCTGAACTTTCCGAATAATTGTTTCATATGTCCTTCTACGGCATTTTCGGCATAGGCCTGCATTTTTGGATGGATGCTGGTATGGATTTTCAAGCCATCGGTGAGGACATTGTAATAAGAACCGTCTTCCCTGGGATGGGCTTCCGACCATTTTTCGATTTCCCGTTTCAGTATGCTCCTGAAATAGGGGGCGGGTTCATTGACGGGATCAATTCTATTATATTTCAATCCTAGAGGCCGGGCTTGTATTTCGGCCAGGTTCTCTTCGGAAACATAGCCTTGTTTCATCATTTGTTTTAGAACAATATTCCTGCGACGGAGGCTGTTTTCGGGATTTTTGCGAGGGCTATAGGTGGATGTGGCTTTTAGCATTCCGATTAGGGTGGCGGCCTGTTCTATCGTCAATTGATCTGGAGTGGTGCTGAAAAACCTTTCTGTGGCTGTAGCAATGCCGAAAGCCCTTTCTCCGAAAGGAACGGTATTGAGGTAAAGGGTGAGGATTTCGTTTTTGGAATAAATCCTTTCCAACCGGGAAGCGATGATGGCTTCCTTGATTTTATTGACAGGCATTGATATGATCCAGAAGTCTTTTCTCGGAAAAAGATTCTTAGCCAATTGTTGACTGATAGTACTGCCTCCTCCCGAACTTTCATCCCCTCCGAGAATGGTTTTGAAAATAACCCGCCCATAACTTTTCATGTCCACGCCACGGTGCTTGTAGAACCGTTCGTCTTCGGTGGCGACCAATGCACGGATGACATGCTCGGAAATATCATCGAATTCGCTATAGGTTCTGTTTTCGATGTAGAATTTGCCGAGTAAGCTCCCGTCTGCCGCATAGATTTCCGATGCTACCGGATTTTCAATGGCTTTCAGAGAACGGACATTGGGTATCCGACCGAAACAACCCCAAAGGATGGAATAATAAAACAGTAATCCGGCCAATAGGCAAAAAGACATAAATATTCCTGTATAGAGGAAGAATTTGGAATGTCGGATTTTATATAGAAATCCAATATTATTTTCGCTTTGAAATGCTGGTTTCATATCTAGTGCGGATTGAAAAATGGAAAATCGTTTGCCTAATATTCCTATCTCAACTTCGGTTTGCCTCTTTTCTTTTTCTTCAAACGGACATTGGCATATCGGGCGGGTTCTTCTCCTTCAACCATGTTGTTCATCGCATATAAGGATTGGAGTTGTATGCCGTATCGTTGTGCGATATAGTGCATGGATTGTTCATCTATGACCAAATGATATTTCTTATCGCCTTTATATTTCAATTGCTTGGTTTTTAGAAAAACATTTTCCTTTTTGGCAATGATTTTTTGATCTCCCCAGTCGTTTATCAATTTCAATTCTTTTACGGAAATTCCGGTCAAACGGGCAATGTCTTTCACCTTCATGTCTTTTTTCAAGACCACTGCATTCGTCTTATTGATTTTCTTGTATTTGAAGTAATCTTTCTTCTTATCTTTCTTTCCCGGCTTTTTTCCCGGTCTTGGTGGATTATTGATTTTATCTTTATCCTTTCCCGTAGAAGGAACGGTAGGTGTATTAATAACCAATATCATTTCTTCTTCCTCATCAAAAATGTGGAGACCATAATCTTCAATAATTCTTATGAGTTTTCGGTCGTAAGTCGGAGAGGTGGCATAGCCGGCTTTTTTTAAGCCTCTTGCCCATTTTTTATAATCCGTTTTCGGATAATTGAAGAGGTGGTGGTAACGGGGGTTATCTTTAAGGAATTCCGAATGGGCGATGAATGATTTGTTCGCATTATCATACACCCTGAAACAAGATTTGATTAGGTTTCCATTCCGATCCCTGTCATCATCTTTGATATGATATGTTTTTCCTTTCCAACTGCTATGGCATTTGATACCGAAGTGGTTTTTGGCTTTTACAGCCAGGGTGCTCCGCCCCCAATTGGATTCAAGAATGGCCTGTGCCATTTTGATACTGGCCGGAATGCCTGTCCGTTTCATTTCCTTGACGGCAGTCTTTTTATGTTTGTCTATATAGGCGGATGAATGTTCTAAGGGAATATTGAACTCGAAATCGCATTCCAAATCGTAGATCGCTTCTGCACCGATCAGGAACGGACAGAGTATTAGGCTAATAGCAGCTATACTTTTCATGTTTTCGATTTTTATGACATTATAAATGCCTGAGGGACTGGATATATTGCCGAAGGGTATCATAAGGTTTTGTGAAAATCCAGAAATGATTTGTGAATAGCTTATCCGGTAAGTACGGAATAGGGTAGAAGTGAATCCTATTTTTTGTAATTTGCAGCCGAAAGTATTTGTATCATGGCATTCAGCGAAGAAATAAAACACACATTAACGGAATTATCCAAACTTGTCAGGGAACTCTACGATATTCGTGAAAAGCAGAATGTTTCCTACAAGGAGCATCCGCTTTTTGTTAAGGATGTCATTCATGATTTTATGAATATTTCCCAGAATCTGGCTATTGCCGATAGAATCATTAGCCAGCAGGAAAGCGAGTTGTTCCGTTTTGCTATGGAAAAGATCTTCTATGCAAATGGAGACGTGAATCATAAATTCATCCAATCGGTAGATCACAGGTTGAAGCACTATCAAAATGAAAAACCGGAGATAAAGAGTCCGGTCGTGATTTTAGAGCGAGCCAAGCGTTACGACCGGAAAAAAAATACGGAACTTGAACCTGTCATTCGAGCATTGATAGTCGAATATGCAGAAGCGATGGTTCTCTCCGACGGCTTTGAAACCGTTGGGGAATTCGATGTCTTGGAAACATTCAAAACATGGGTAAATGGAGAGGGTTGATTAACCGGCAACTCCCACATTCATGATTTCTTCTATTTCTTCAGCTTCTACTGGGATATCCTTCATTAAATCTATCGGATGTTCATCCGTCACTAGGATATCGTTTTCCAATCTGATACCGAAACCTTCCTCGGGAATATAGATGCCCGGTTCACAAGTAAAGATCATTCCTGCCTGGAACGGAGCGTAACGATTACCCAAATCATGAACGTCCAATCCCAGATGATGCGATGTTCCATGCATGAAATATTTCTTATATGCGGGATATTTCGGGTCTTGTTTTTTGATGTCGGAAGGTGTTAGGAGTTTCAAATCCAATAATTCGCTTTCCATCATTTTCCCGACTTCCTTATGATATTCCTCAATCGTTCCACCCGGCACCAATAGTTCTGTAGCCTGTTTCATTACATTCAGAACTGCATCATAAACCTTTCTTTGTCGTGTAGAGAAACGACCGTTGACGGGTATCGTTCTGGAAAGGTCCGCAGTATAATTCGCATATTCGGCACCGAAATCCATGAGGAGTATTTCTCCATCCCGACAGACTTTGTTATTATCGGTGTAATGAAGGATACAAGAGTCTTTTCCACTGGCAATAATTGGAATATAACCATGTCCGTTGGCTCCGTTTCGGATGAATTCATGAATGATTTCAGCTTCGACTTCGTATTCTTTAACTCCCGGTCTTGTGAATTCCAATACCCTGCTGAATGCATTTTTGGTAATGTCGCATGCCCTCTGTATCAATGCGACTTCTATTTCGGATTTGATCATCGCCAATTTTTTCAGAATAGGTTGTGAACGATGATATTTATGGGTTGGATATTTCTTCAATAATTCATGAGTGAATCTCAAGTCACGATTCGTCACATCCGATTTGTATCTGTCGTTTTCATTCGAATTCACATAAATACGGGTGGCTAATAGAATCAATTCGCTGAGAATGGTGTCCAAGTCTTCCAACCAATATATTTTTTCTATTCCGGATATTCTACGGGCTTCTTCTTTTGTGTAAAGGTGACCTTCCCAACGGGCGATATAATCATTTGTCTTTTTGATGAATGCAATTTCTTCAAAACCATCCTTGATACAATTAGGAAACATAACCACGATTGCTTCCGGCTGATCCAGTCCTGATAGATAGAATAGATCGGAATTCTGCCGGAATGGAAAATATTGATCTCCATTTCTCGGCATCAAGTCATTGGAATGGAAAATAGCGATGGACTTGGGCTTCATTTGCCGGGCAAATCTCATTCTGTTCAATTTGAAAAGTCCTGCCGGTATGGTTTCGTATTTCATAATTCAGTAAAGATGATGATTTCAAAAAATCAAATTGTAGTCATTTGAAAAATTAAATATATCTTTCATTCATGGATAATTCAAATACTGATCCGCAAAAAGTTAAATTAGCCATTCGTGGCTTACTTGTTTTTATTGCATTTTTGCTCATTATCATTTTCCTGAAAGTCAATGAAAACGAATTGCCTTGGAAATTCTATACGGTTTGGGTGAGGACCGAATCTCCTTATTTATTGAAAGAGGGGAGTCCTATCATTTGCAATCAGGTAGAAATAGGATTTGTGAAAAATATTGAAAAGAAGGATAATATCCATATTGTCGAAGCCAACTTGAAGAGAAAGTATAAAATTCCCAAACAAGGATTGGATTTGAAAATCATTTCCCCTTCCAAAGATATTGAAGCTGCCATCAAGGTGGATATAGGAGAAATCAAAAATCCTTATTTACAAAAAGGAGATATTTTGGACATTCGATAAATATCTATTTCTTGGAAGCTATCATGGTTTGCCAACAAACGAAAGGCAGATATAGTCCCGATACTATCCTCATCCACATGGGTTCGTTGGGGTAATAATACAAAATACCTGCATTGCTTCCCAGAAAGATAATGGCTGCTGTCCAATTCAGAAATTGATAATTTTTATTCTGACTGGGATATGCATATTTCAATGGAACAAAATGCAGGATGGAGAAAATCATGATGAGGATGAAATTAATCCAAGGGTCCAATCTTACAATGAAAAACAGGTAATAAGCAACCGCATTCCACATCACCGGAAATCCGATGAAATACATATCTTCGGAAACCATAGGCTCCTTCCCATAATAAACAGCAGATACCAATAATAAAATGGCAATGCAGAAAAAACGTATCCATTCGGGTTCGGGAAGTAGATAGGATTTTTCTCCATTAACCATCCAGAAGCCTTCGTATAAAAAATAGGCGGGAATAATGGCATAGGTAGAAAAATCGATAACGAAGTCTATGTTTTTTCCCTGCATGTATGGAAGCACCTCCAATACCCTGAATTTCCTAGCCAACATCCCATCTACCGCATCAATAATAAATGCGATGATGAGCCAGTACATTGCCCAAACGAAATCATGACGGGCAATGGCCAAAATTGCCAACATGGCAAAGATGATCCCTGATGCCGTAAAAAGATGTACACCCCAGGCACAGGCTTTTTCAAAGAATGTATAGGTCTTTTTTCCGTTTTGCATCCGACGAATGTAATTCAAGTTCGGATGAAATACAAAATCGAGCGTCGATAAATATGATTCATCCCAACTGCTATGAACCAACGGATTTGAATTTCTTTTTTGTCAACATAGGGAATAGAATCCGTTAAAAAATCCCGAATTTTGGCTTTCCAAAATTCGGGATGGATCGTATTTCAATATAAAAAACAGAAAGAATTTTATTATCTGTTGCCTGACCAGAACCAATGCATCCTATTACTACAACTGGTCTTGGCTGCACCTCCCAAACCGAAGTTCAACTCAAAAGAAACTTCCCCAAAAAGAGGATTGGTAGATTTGTAAGATTCATATGTATTATCTCGAACCGGAGCGGGAAAACTTTTGATTTCTGCATTCACACTCGGATTTTGTCCCAAATCCGTTATGAAATCCTGGAAAGAATAATGGATTCTAAAACCAAGATTTAAAGAAACGGATTCTGTTCCTACCAAAAAACCACCAAAACCGATAACTCCGGAAACATATTTATCTCTATAAAAATCACTAATGGCTGATGCCCCTGAAGCATCTAGCATTCCGGCTTCGGTTATGCTATCATCTGTTTGCTTCAGCTTCCTAACCAGCGAAAGCATAGGCCCTACCTCTACATAAACCTTATGGCTACTTCCTCTATAGAGTAAATACAGGTCAATATTTTTCCATTCAATCAGATTCTGATGAAAATCATCTCCGGTAGCATCCAGTTTATATTCGAATTTCTGTTGCATTTTATGGGACATCACATCAATGGTGAAGCCATGGTGTGCACCGAAATTGACACCTACTCGCCCTCCGAAACCTAGACCTCCTCCAAATTGATGGTTGTATGGAACATCATTGAAAATATTGGAATTGTAGAGAAGGCTCATGCCATATCCGAATTTGGCACCTACATCCAACCATATTTGGGAGGTTCCAACTTGATAACTGGCAATAATCAAAAGAAATGTAAAAAATTTATTCATAATGAATTTTAATATAAGGGTTTGAGAATTCATGTAGGGGATAAAAGTAAACTATAATTGTATATTTTTATTAAAATAAAATTGTAAAAATTGAATCCTGATAAGAAACCTCCAAAAAAGAAAAGGTTGGGATTAAGGATGTTTTCCTTGTTGTTTTCCCTTTTTTTTACGGCCAATGTCATGTCATTCATGCATGCCTATAAATTTACGCACTTTACCAAAGGTGCGACAAAATTGTCATCAGCGGATATTACAATGGCACAGGCGGCCAAAGCTTTGATATTGGGAGCAGATGTTCCTCGTCCTGAAAATAATATCCGACCTGAAGTGGATTTTGAAGAAGTAATCTTTGAAAATGAAAACGGGAAACTCCATTCCTGGTGGATGGAAAAGGATTCTGCCAATCCTTCCATAGCACTCTTTCATGGATATGGAGCAGCCAAATCCTCGATTCTTCCTTATGCCTATGCATTTTTGGATATGGGGTTCAATGTTTTCATGATGGATACTTCGGGAAGTGGGGACTCGGAAGGCAATACTTGTACGATAGGGGTTAAGGAGGCTTTGGATGCTAGAACCGCTTTTGACTATCTAAAAGAAAAAAATAAGGGGAAGGACATTTATCTTTTCGGTGAATCGATGGGAGCGGCGACTATCCTAAGAAGCATTTCCCATGAAGGGGTCAAACCTAAAGCCATTATTATCCAATGCCCTTTTGAAAGCATGTTGACCGCAACAAAAAGCCGTTTTGAAAACATGGGTGTTCCTTTTTGGGGTTTAGGGCATATGTTGGTTTTCTGGGGAGGAATCCAAAACGGATTCAATGCTTTCGGTCATAGTCCAAAAGAATATGCAAAATCAGTTGATATGCCAAGTTTGCTGATTTGGGGAGCCAGGGATGATTTGGTAAGGAAAAGCGAAACGGATGCAGTATATGAAAACCTAGGTGGAGAAAAAGAATTGGTGGTCTTGGAAAATGTGGGACATAGTGGGCATATCCTATTTGAACCTACCCAATGGAAGGCAACAGTAAGGGATTTTATCAATAGGGTTCAAGATTAACAATCTAAACATAAAAATACCGGTTCAGGATGTATATTTGCCCTTCTAAATACATTTGATATGTCAGTTGCAAAAAAGGAAGTCAAAAGGGTTACTACACATGTGCTTCAAGCGATGAAGGATAATGGTGAAAAAATATCCATGCTCACTGCATATGACTATTCTACAGCTAGGATATTGGATGAGGCCAAAATAGATATCCTGCTCGTAGGAGACTCCGCCTCAAACGTTATGGCCGGCCACGAAACGACCCTGCCTATCACCTTGGATCAAATGATTTATCATGCTTCTTCTGTCATCAGGGCGATCAAAAGATGCTTGGTTGTAGTGGATTTGCCTTTTGGTTCCTATCAAGGCAATTCAAGGAAAGCTCTGGCGTCGGCTATCCGCATCATGAAAGAATCAGGGGCTCATACCGTTAAAATGGAAGGAGGTGAGGAAATTGCTGATTCTATTTCCAGGGTATTGTCTGCGGGTATTCCCGTAATGGGGCATTTGGGGCTCACTCCACAGTCCATCTATAAATTTGGTACTTATACTGTTAGGGCCAAGGAAGAAGCCGAAGCCGAAAAACTGATAGAAGATGCCCAATTGTTGGAAAAATTAGGGTGTTATGCTATCGTCTTGGAAAAAATACCCGCCCAACTGGCTAAGAAAGTTGCTAAGACAGTCCGTATTCCTGTGATTGGAATAGGTGCGGGCAGACATGTGGACGGGCAGGTATTGGTGACTCATGACCTGCTAGGGATAACCAAAGACTTCAACCCCCGTTTTCTTAGGAGGTATTTGGATTTATTTTCTGAAATCAAAGATGCCGTTGAGCAATACATCAATGATGTAAAGACTTCCGATTTCCCCAATGAGAAAGAACAATATTGATTTTATTTATTCCTGTATTTTTTTAGCGTCCTGACCACTACCGGAGGCAAGAGGTCATTGGCTAGATTGACCATTGAATTATAATAAGTCATTTTGGTGCTATCCATGTTTTTTCTATTAGCAAAAGTCGTTGTGATTCGTTCTCCATTGACATTAGCTATTTCCTCTTTGGGTCTGCCGTTTGTATAATAATAAAGAGCCAATGATTTTCTGCTCCTATCCTCCGGGCAGTTCAACGGATCAGGGTGTCCATGCCAAGAACTTCCTGTAGTGGAAAAAATAACCAATCTGTTGAAGAGAGGGGCGATTTTGGAAACACAGTTTTCCATATTATTATCCCATAATTCGAAGAACCCTCCATAGGAATCATCCCAATCCTCATTCAGGTAAACCAATACGTTCAATCGCCGGTCAAGGTTCATCGTTCGATGTCTATGGAAATCCACATGGAGTTTCAGATAACCTCCCTTCTTGATTTGATGCAGGCCTCCCCCTTCAAAATACGGATCAGGAATAAGCGTTTCCTTGATGCCGGTCAAGTCCTGTAGGAATTCCAAGAAAGGTTGGGAATTCAGATAATGAAGAAATGCCCTTGTTCCTTCCCCGAATCTCAATTCCTTATTAGAAGCGAATTTGGACTCGTTCGGATTTTTATAATGGATATCCGTTTTGGAGGAAAGCTGTGGAAACTCCTCCAATATCGATTTAAGGATGGAGGGCTTGAAAAAATCATCAAAAACAATATGGGGAAATGGCTCCCCACTCATATATTTTTCATGGTTGCCCATTCCCATTTCCCTTAGGGCTTTATAACTGAAATCATTGAATTTTAAATCCATTAGATAGACATTTATGTTTTGACGGGAATTGGTTAGGTGGTTTTCTTCCTATTGAAATATTGGCATTAAAAGGAGGAATGTATCCCTATCGGAGTCCCTATTGCAACTTGCAACCCAAATATACTGTCTTTGCTAAAAACATTTTACTATTTTTGTCGCAGTATTATTACATATATGAATAATGCCCCATGTATGTAGTTGTAAATTGATGATTGCGATTCAAAATAGTCATCAATATAATCTTAAAAAAAGATAAATGGATTTTAAATTAATAAATAGGATTGCCGGTTGGATGGTGTTTGCCATAGCTCTGGTTGTTTATGCACTCACGGCCGAGCCTACCGGGAGTTTATGGGATTGTGGAGAGTTCATAACCGGGGCTTATAAGTTTGAAGTAGTCCACCCTCCCGGAGCACCAATTTTCCTTCTCATCGGTAGGATGTTTACCCTTGTAGCCGAAATACTTTCAGACAACCCTGAAAATATTTCCTATTCCGTTAATTTCATGTCGGGCTTGTTTACTGCATTAGCTGCTGCTTTCGTTTGCTGGACAGCTATCATTTTTGGAAAGCTGGCTCTGGTTGGAAGGGACGAAACAACGACATCCGAACAAAACCTTGCCTTGGCGGGAGTAGGACTGGTAACAGGCTTGTCAACTGCCTTTTGTTCTTCTATTTGGTTTTCTGCAGTTGAAGGTGAAGTTTATGCCATGTCCACCTTCTTTACAACTTTGGTGGTTTGGGGGATGGCTAAATGGTATAGCCTTCCCGACGAACAGGAAAATGACAGATGGATTGTATTCTCGCTATACATGGCCGGAATTTCCATCGGTGTCCACCTATTGAGTTTGTTGACACTTCCTGCATTAGCCCTTTTGTATTATTTCAAAAAATACGATAATCATTCATTTTTCGGAATGGCCGTTGCCGGTCTGTTTGGAGTAATGACAATGGTTTTCATCCAATTTTTTATTATCGTAGGTGTTCCTACCGTTTGGACCTGGATGGAATTATTGATGGTGAATACCTTCGGAATGCCAAAACACAGTGGATTGATTCCTTTAGTGTTGCTCTTTGGAGGTATTGTCGCTGCCGGTTTATATTATGCCCCGAAGCTGAAACTACCGGAACTCCAATATGCTACGGTCGCATTTGCCATGATTTTGGTAGCCTTTTCAACCATTGGGGTCATTGTCATTAGAGCGAATACGAATACACCCATCAATATGAATGATCCGAGCAATGCCATGAGGTTGCTCCCTTATCTGAATCGTGAACAATATGGTGAAAGGCCATTGTTATACGGCCCTCATTTCGATGCACGACCTGTATCTTCCGAAAGTGAAGATCGGTATGACTATGTAGAAGAATCAGGGCAATATGAAATCACGGATGATCATCCTACATTGGAGTATGAGAAAGACAAGCACATCCTCTTTCCTCGGATAAGTCATGCCGACCGGGAATCCCTGTATATGGATTGGTTCGGTATAAATTATAAGAAAGGAACAGATGGCCGCTTGTTGAAAGATGAATTCGGTGATCCCATCCTGGATCGTCAACCAACAATGGGAGATAACCTTTACTTCTTTGTGAAATACCAATTGGGATGGATGTATTTCCGATATTTCATGTGGAATTTTTCAGGCCGGCAAAATAAATTACAAGGCCATAGCCCATTTGATAAAGGCAAAGGGCATTGGATATCCGGTATCTCATTCATTGACAATATGAGGGTACATAAAACCGGTAAACTGACGACCGAAATGAGGGAAGACCAGGCACGGAATACCTATTTCATGTTACCCTTCATCTTCGGTTTGATAGGTTTGATATTCCTCTACCGTAGAAGACCTAAGGATGCAATGGCTTTGATCGCCCTTTTCCTAATGACGGGTATAGCTATTATCATATATTCCAATCAACCTCCTAGCGAACCGAGGGAGAGGGATTATGTTTTGGTAGGTTCATTCTTTACCTATTGTATGTTCATTGGCTTGGGCGTATTAGGGATTAGGAGCTTGTTGAAAGATGTTGCTAAATTGGATGGTAAATTGGCCACTCCTATCAGTGCGGCAATAGTATTGATTGCCCCAATATTGATGGGCTTCCAAAATTATGACGATAACAGCCGTGCGGATCATTATGGGGCAAGGGATTATGCGTCCAATTTCCTGAATTCGGTAGAAAAGGATGCCATCATTTTTACTTATGGTGATAATGATACCTATCCTTTATGGTATGCTCAGGAGATTGAAGAAATCCGAACGGATGTCAGGGTAGTGAACCTCAGTTTGATTCAAGTAGATTGGTATATTGACCAACTGAGAAGAAAAGTCAATGATTCAGAAAAATTGGACTTCATTGTACCCAGTAGTGCCATTCGGGGAAAGAAAAGACCGCAGTTTTACTATAATCAACAGTTGGGTAAGACCAGCTTGGCTAATGTCGTCAAATTCATGGGAGAAGATCATCCCGTGGGGACAAGGGGAGGAGCCATGATGGAAAGTTTCCTACCTACAAAAGATGTATATATCCCGGTGGATAGTGCTGCTGTAATTCGAAACAATGTTGTTCCCGCATCTAAACATAATCAGATCGTTAAGCAAATGGATTTCAAGATTCCGGGTAACCGTCTCTTAAAAGGGGATATGGCTCTCTTGGATATCATTGCTTCGAACATTAATAAACGTCCGATTTATTTTGCAGTCACCGTAAGAAAGGAAAATCTGATGGGATTGAATAGATATTTGCAATTGGAAGGATTGGCCTTGAGGTTGGTTCCTATCAAAGCGGATCCGCCAAGAAGATATAGCCAATTAGGGGCTTTGGGTATGGGTTCTGTTCATTCGGATAAATTGCATAAGAATGTAACTGAAAAATGGCAATGGGGCGGATTCGATTTGAAAAAGATGTTTGTGGATGATAAATACGGCCCGAGTGTCCAGAGTATGCATTATGCCATCCTTAGAGGGGGGCATGCGTTATTGGAAGAAGGGAAAAAAGATAAGGCCACTACTTTGGTGGATAAATATTTCGAAGCATTTCCTAATTTTAATTTCCCTTATGACTACAGCACTGTCAGTATTCTAGGGATTTATCAAAGTGCCGGTCAATTCGATAAAGCGAAGGAACATTTTAAAATATTGTTGGACAATATGGAGGAAAACATGGAATTCTATGAATCCCTGGATGATAGTACCTTCAAGTCCAGCAATACTTTCAAGAGTGGATATTCTGCTACGGTACAAGGCGTAAATCAAGCCCTTTCACTAGCAACACGTGCAAAGGATCAGGAATTGGTGAAGGAAATCCAGACCCGATTTGCTCCTTATGATATCATACAGACAAGATCCGCTCCTCCGAGTCCACCGGGAGGCTCATAAATTTTATGATTTGCAATGTCAGACTGCTAAGCAGCCTGATATTGTTTTTTTATAATTATCGCAGAATGATTATTGCAATAGGATGTGATCACGCAGGGTTTCCTTATAAACAATCCATCAAGGATGTCTTGGAAGATCTAGGGCATGAACTCATCGATTTCGGCACCCACTCTTCCGAATCCGTCGATTATCCTGATTTTGCACATCCTACGGCAAATGTAGTTGAGCAGGGTTTGGCCGATTGCGGTGTTTTACTCTGTGGTAGTGGAAATGGAGTCTGCATGACCGCCAATAAACATGCGGGAGTCAGAGCAGCCCTTTGTTGGAATGAAGAATTGGCTTCCTTAGCCAGATTACATAATAATGCAAATATGATTTGTATCCCTGTCCGTTTCGTAGATGAAGCATTGGCGATAGCTATGGTTAGGCAGTTTGCCGAAACATCTTTTGAAGGAGGCAGGCACGGACGCAGGGTAGGAAAGATAAAAAGATATTGCTGATGAGAGTTTACTTTATCATAATCTCCTTGTTGATGTTATCTTCCATGACGCTTATGGCTCAGGTATCTGAACCCGATGGTGAGGTAGGGGATGTGGATGATATAGAGATCGATGAGGCGGATATGATGTCTAGGATGATAACCGAAGAAAGATTGTCCAAGCACCTTAATGTCATTGCTTCGGATGAATACGAAGGGCGTGAAACAGGAATGCCCGGTCAGCGGCTGGCTGCCGAATATATCGCCGGACAATTGAAGGAGTTCGGTTATAATTCTTCTGTTGACAACTCTTATTTTCAGAAAATAACTTTCGCCTATAGTCGATGGAACGAATTGACATTGGAAGTCAATGAAAACAAATACCGCTATATGTGGGATTTCTATGCTTTCCCATCTTCCAATATTTCAATGGAAATGATTGAAACGGACGAGGTGCTGTTTTTGGGCTATGGTATAGATGATAAGGAATACAGCGACTATAAGGATGTGGATGTCAAAGGCAAGGTGATTATGGTTTATCAGGGAGAACCCCTGACCCGCGACTCTGTTTCCCATATGACTAAAAAGAGAAGATATTCCGATTGGGCATTAGAGTGGAAGAAGAAATTGGAAACGGCCAAACGAAAGGGGGTGAAAGCCGTAATTTTCATCGAACCGAATATCAAAAGAAAAGTTTCCAAATATAGGGATCGATTATTAAGAGGGAGTGTGGAAATCGGAGAGGATGCGATCGGTATGGATGAGAATTTTTCCAATAGTATTTATGTCTCTACAAAAGTGGCTAAGGCAATCATCGGAAAAAAACAATATCGCAAATTCATTAAATACAGAGATAAGATTCGAAAGTCAGGTAAACCGAAATCTTTGCCTTTGCCGGCCAAGGTGAAAATGAAAATGGAAAAAGAAGCCAATGTGATTCAGGGAGAGAACGTATTGGGATTTTTAGAAGGAACCGATCCAAAACTGAAAGATGAAATCGTTGTTGTTTCGGCCCATTACGATCACTTGGGCAAACGGGGAGATGACATATATAATGGTGCGGATGACAACGGCTCCGGCTCTTCTACGATTCTGAATATGGCCGAAGCATTTTTAAAAGCGAAGGAAAATGGAATGGGGCCTAGAAGGAGTATTTTATTTCTTTGGGTATCCGGAGAAGAAAAAGGCCTGTTGGGTTCCGAGTATTATGTCAAACATCCGGTTTTCCCCTTGGATAAAACCATTGCCAATGTCAATGTGGATATGGTAGGACGGGTCGATGAAAAACATAAGGGTAATCCGAATTATATTTATGTGATAGGTGCGGATCGCCTGAGTACGGAATTACACGATATCAATGAGGCGGCCAATAAGAAATATACCCAATTGGAATTGGATTATACCTACAACGCCGAAGATGATCCCAACCGTTATTATTATCGTTCCGATCATTATAATTTTGCAGAAAAAGGAATTCCCGCCGTTTTTTATTTCAGCGGAGTACATGAGGATTATCATCGGATTTCCGACACCGTAGAGAAAATCCAATTCGAAAAAATGGTGAAGATAGGAAAGCTGATTTTCCATACCGTTTGGCAATTGGCCAATCAGGATAAGACGATAGAGGTGAATGTATTCGATGAGGAATAAATTATTAATTATTTCGTAAAAAGCCGATTATCAAATTTTTGATAATCGGCTTTTTTATTAGTGGATATAATTTAACAATCGGGCGGCATGAATTCTATTTCCCGACAGCAATCCGGATTATCGTTGATACAGACTTTGATGTAATCATAATCGAATCCGCTCAAATTAAAGTCATTTAAAGTAAGGGGCAGATCACTCAATGGGAAAAATCCAAGCGATACATTATTTCGAATAAAGATGTCGAAGAAATCATTCCCAGCATTTGTATGGTCGAAATCAATGGTCAGATTGTAGGTTTCCGCAGATGTGCATGCTCCTGCCTCCGCAACCAAGTTACTCACTTCACAGGCATTGTTCCCCGAACAATCGGGCGGCATGAATTCTATTTCCCGGCAGCAATCCGGATTATCGTTGATACAGACTTTAATGTAGTCATAATCGAATCCGCTAGGCTGGAATTCGGCGAAAATCAAAGGCCTATGGTTTTCCAAGCTGTATAAACCGAGATATTCATTGTTCCGGATAAACACCTCGTAGAAATTATTTTCCGGCTCCAGAACATCGAAATTCAAGGTAAGGGAATAAGTCCCATCCATATTACAATCTCCCACGGCAGCTTCCAATCCCGAAATACTGCAATTATTTTCAGTATTACATGTAGGCGGCATGAATTCTATTTCACGACAACAATCCGGGTTGTCATTGATACAAACCTTGATGAAATCGTAGTCGAGACCACTCGGTTGGAAATTATCCAAGGTCAATGGTAAATCCGATAAGCTATAAAAATCCAAAAGGAGATCCCCTCTTACATATAAATCGAAGAAATCATTTCCAGCATTGGAATGATCAAAGTTCAGCGTAAGCGAATATGTTCCATCCGTATTACAATTACCGGTATCTACAGAGAGACTGTTGATAGCACAATCTTCATTGGATTCCCTACAACCCGGTAAACAGAATATCGGAAGCAAAAGACAGAAAAAAAAATTTGTAATTCTCATAGTCAATGATTTGAATTCAAAGTTGTATAGACAACTTCATTGAAAAACTTCAACTAAAATAAGCAAGAGAACCTAACTTTAATAAAAAGAAGTGATTAAACGATGAGACCGTCTTTCATTGTGATGATCCTATCGGAGAGTTGTGCCATTTCATCATTATGGGTTACGATAACAAAAGTCTGCTCGAAATCCTTACGCATACCGTGTATCAGTTTGTGCAATTCTTCGGATGTGGCCGTATCCAGGTTTCCTGTCGGTTCATCTGCAAAAACAACGGCAGGATTGTTGATGAGGGCACGGGCCATGGCTACCCTTTGCTGTTCTCCACCAGACATTTGTGTAGGTTTGTGATCCATGCGTTCGGACAGGCCGAGATAGTCCAATAATTCCTTACCTCTTTTTTGAGAGGCAGTTACATCTTTTTTTCCGATAAAGGCCGGAAGGCATACGTTTTCCAATGCCGTGAATTCCGGCATAAGATGATGGAATTGGAATACGAAGCCGATATGTTTATTTCTGAAAAGGGCGAGTTCCTTGGTATTCAGTTTTCCTACTTCCACATCATTGATAATGAGTTCACCGCCGTCGTATTCATCCAAAGTGCCTAGGATATGTAATAAGGTACTCTTACCTGCACCCGATTTTCCCACTATGGATACGATTTCCCCCTTATCGATATCAATATTGACACCCTTCAATACTTCGAGTGTCCCATATGATTTATGTATGTCCTTACCTGAAATCATTTCGGGTGTGAAGATAAACGAATATGATGGCCGTTGCTAAATTAGAAGGATTTATTTTGGAGGTAGTTTGAGAATACCTACTTTTTCAAAACGCTTGAAAACTTCTTCGGCATGTGGGGCATCTTCTTCCAGTTCCTTTGTCAGATCCTGTCCGGCCCAATGTTCATAATGTCGCCCGTTCCGCCATAATCGACTGGAACCGACATCATAAATAATCCCTTGATAGGCTACCCATATTTCTTCCATGTCCTGACCGTTTCTCAAGGCCAGTTGGGTCGGTTTGTATTCCGGTAATTCCATCATACAAAACTAAGAAGTAGATTGGAGATATGAAAAAGAATCGAAATTTGTCTGTTTGGATGATAATTCTCTATGGAATATCTGATTTTAACATAATGAAGGGCGACAGAATAATATTCCGATATTCCAATGTTCCATAAAGTATATATCTTGGTTTTTTATAGGTGTAATACAAATGTTTGTGTGTTGAGGGATGGGCAATATATATTTATTTTGTTGATATTCAAGGATTAAGGGCTTGCCAAATTTTCTTCGTTTTGCCCTTGTTTTTTTATCGGATTTGGTTTCTTTAAAGGATGGAAAAAACTATCTTTGCACCGAAATTAAGAGGGTACTCTAAAACTTGAAAAATAGATGAGGAAAGCCATAATTTGTATTTTCGGAATCTTGTTCTTGTCTTTGGCCGTTCTACAGGCCCAAGACCATTCTAACCATAACCACGGTCACAGCCACGATCATTCTACTCACAGCCATGACCATTCTGGACACAGCCATGATCACTCCGGCCATAGTCATGATCATGGTAGTCATGGCCATGACCACGCTGCTCACGGGCATGATGCTCATGGTGAACACGGAGCAGGGCATTGCCACGCTTGCGATCACCATGATGACCATGGTAAATTTGATCCTGGAGCCACTGCGTTCCACCACATATCGGATGCTAATGTTTATAGCATAGGCCCTTGGAATATTCCTTTGCCATGTATGTTGTATTCTACCGATGATGGGTGGTCATTCTTCATGTCCAGTAAATTCGATATCCGTGAACATGGAAACGGTTGTTATGCATATAAAGGATATGTATTGGATGGAGGTGCTGTTAAAAAAGTAGTTGATCCGTCTTTCCCTAAAGACAGGGTGAAAATCGGAGGTTTAAAGCATGTGGTTGAGAAAAACAGCATGGGGAAGAAGGTTACTATGACTTATGCTTGTTATAACGGAAGGGAATACAAGTGTGATAATAATAGTGCCGCAGATGGAGGAATGTTCGGAGGAGGATTGACTTCCTTTTATGATTTCTCCTTTACCAAGAATGTAACAGCCATGTTTATTGTGTTCCTATTCCTGACATGGATGTTTTTGACCATAGCCAAAAGGTACAAACAAAGGGCTGGAATGGCACCGACGGGAATCCAATCCGTAATAGAACCGGTATTCATTTTCATCCAGGATGAAGTGGCTAAACCGTTTTTAGGACATAAATGGGAAAAATACCTACCCTTGTTGATGTCTATTTTCTTCTTCATATTGGGATTGAACCTATTTGGTCAGATTCCATTTTTCGGGGGAGCGAACGTGACAGGTAGTTTGGCCTTTACGGCTGTCATTGCAATCATTGCATTTATTGTTACAACCATAAGTGGCAATAAGCATTATTGGGAGCATATCCTTTGGATGCCCGGTGTGCCGGCTTGGGTGAAAACCATTCTTACCCCAGTGGAAGTACTAGGAATATTCATTAAGCCTTTGACATTGATGCTGCGTTTGTTTGCCAACATAACAGCAGGTCATATCGTAATCATCATTTTCGTGAGTTTGATATTCATATTCGGAAACAGTGGAGCCAATCCTGCCGCAGGTTGGGGAGCGACCATCGGTTCCGGAATATTGACATTGTTCATGATGGCTATCGAGTTATTGGTGGCATTTATCCAAGCGTTCGTATTTACGATATTGACAGCGTCATATATCGGTGCGGCTACAGAGGAAGCCCACCACTAAAAACAACAAAGGGCATATGGAAGTATATGCCCGGATAAAATTGTAATTGATTAATTTACTTATAAAATTCTGTTAATCATGACTGGATCTTTAGCAGCTATTGGAGCTGGTTTGGCAGTTATCGGAGCCGGTATCGGTATTGGTAACATTGGAGCAAAAGCGATGGAA
>JAHDFN010000038.1 GCA_020628145.1 Saprospiraceae bacterium
AGCAATAAATTGATATTTCTCGACATAAAGACCAAATTTTAAACATACTCTAAAATTCTTCTTACGATCTACCTCTTGGGTGTATTTTATTTTCTGGTTCGTTTTATTTGGAAATTGCATTCCGTTTATACTTTGATAAATAATACAAAATCCAATGAAAAATATAAAAGTACTCCGACTTCACATACAACCCTAAGCGAACCGCTGTCTGTGCCGGGGCAGCGGTTTTTTTGTTAAAAAAACCGGCGTATCCATGAAATGAATTATCTTGTTTTTTCGTTATCATGAATATTAAAAAAATGAACAATAACAACATAAGATTTCTTAACGTTATTCTTTTTTCCTTTGCTGTTTTTATTATCAATGCACAGGAGAATGCAGATTCTACATATATGAATCTGATAGAGATGCCGGTTTTCGGCAATTGTAAGGATTCTCTTAAAGATTTTGTAGCAGAAAAAAAATGTTCGGATCGTGCCATCATTAATTATATTAGCCAAAATATAGAATATCCTGCTACCGCCAAGGACAAACTAATCGAAGGCATGGCTGTCATCCGATTCATCGTAGAAAAAGATGGCAGCATCAACAATGAACAAATATTAAAGAATCCTGGTGCGGGAACAGGAGAGGAAGCATTAAGGGTTGTATCGGAAATGTCGAATTGGACACCCGGATATAAGGACGGTCAAGCGGTCAGGACTTTATTCACACTTCCTGTACGATTCGATTTAAATGATGTATTCGATGCAAAAATCCGGATTCATGATGAAGAATTCAATGGAAAGACTTTCAAAAGCGACAAAGGATTTTTTTCATACCTGGATTTAAAAAAAGAAGAATGGGACAAATTCATCAACATGAATAAAAAGGGATTCCCCATCCATATTTATTTTGAAGATCAGAAAAACTACTTTGATCAATATTTTTTAAGCTGGGGTAAGACAGGTAAAAAACATCTCATCAATAATATTTCAAAAAACAAGGGAGTTAAAAAGAAAATCATAAAAGAAATGGAATTTTCAAAAAACGGCCCTTTATATTTTTATACGGGAGATTACATTAAAAAATTTCTTGAAATCCGAATTATCGAATAAATCCGAAATCGACCTATGAGACATTTTTTTCTACTTTTAATATTATTATTTTTTCATTTCGCTTCACATGCCGGAAGCATTGAAACGGACACTCTTCCTAGACCGGAAAAATTCCGTTCACCCTGCTTTGCAGGTTGTGGGGAAATCATCGATATAAACGAAAGGGAAAAATGTTCCGAAGAAAAAACAAATGCCTTCATCAAGGAAAACATGAAGGATAGTTCGAATATTAAAATATATGGAAATGTAGTGATAAAATTTACAGTTACATCTATCGGAAAAATAGAAGATGTTGAGGTACACCTTGCCCCCTACGAAGAATTAGGGAATGAAATCGCAGAAATTTTCAAAAAAATGCCTGATTGGGATTATGGTATCCGAAAAGGAACAGCCATCAATGTAAAAATGAATCGTACAATCAAATTCCCACCTGACGAAAAACCGGTCGTAAAAGGATGCGAAAACCTAGAAGACGAAGAAGAAAAAAAAGAATGCAATCGGAAAAAATTAAAACTATTCTATAAACAGGAATTCGCCAAAATACCCAAAGAGAAAAAAAACAAACTCAGGGATTTCACTTATTACAAATACACCATTAACGAAAAAGGTCAAGTAGAAGATATTAAAATAGCTATAGACGGAGGTAATGAAGCAGGAGAATTTACTCGTCAAATTGCATCCAGAATACCCGACTCACATCCGGCCATGAAAAATGGGAAACCTGTAAGTATGGCAATGACCCAAGCCATCAGTTTCAATTGGAAACACATGGTACATCAGACCACCCTAAAAGCTTTCGACAAGGAAATGAAGGCTAGAACTTCATATTATCACGCCATTGAAAGTTTTTTACCCAAAATTCCCCGAACTACTTCCTACATCGAAAAATCAGCATTCATTAATATTTTGACTGAACGTAAAAAAATCGGCAACATTGATATTTCCAGTAAAATCCACTCTCAAAAACATATTTTCTATTACGCAAAAGTCGGCAAGGACGGAAAGAAAGTCCGCTTATCCGAAAGCACGATAGATAGTCAACCGAGGAAAACGCTTTTAGAGGAATTAGAGAAGGAAGATGACGTTCAAATCCACTTCATCAATCCTTACAACAGAACTACTTTTTGGGTTTTGAAATTGATCTGAAAAAAAATTATTTCATATACCTCTTCCGTATCCTACTCAGGCTCTCAGGCCTTATTCCCAAATATTGGGCAATGAGATACTGAGGCACTCTATTTATTAATTCCGGTTTTTTATCCATTAAATTCCTGTAGCGTTCTTCTGGATTTTCCGTAAGCAGGGAAGAGTTCCTATCATGGATTTTTAAAAGTTTGGAATTGGCTACTTGATCGGCGGCTTCTTTTGCAATAGGAAGAATGGAACAAAATTTTTCAAAATTGGCGAAAGGAATAACATACAACTCGGTTTCCTCCAATGCTTCAGAAATAATAGAAGAAGGTGTTTCCGTTTGATAACTGATATAATTCCCCAAGAAATCATTTTCCATATGAAATTCGGTTGTGTATTCTTCTCCATCCTTAATACAATATTCCCGAACCAATCCCTTATTCAGAAAACCCATATTTCGACTTATTCTTCCTTCTTCTTCCCACACCTCGTTCTTATCCAAATGCACAACAGTCAGTTCCTTGGAAAAAAGATCGAAATCAGCATCTTCGAACCTGATTATTTTTTTCAGCACATGATATAAGGATTCGAATTCCATCTCTGATTAATTATATACCTCACGAACATTTTTAGCACAACCTAATTCAAACTAGCTGTAAAAATATTCCTTTTATTCAAAAGATATTCTTTTTCATAAGTATTACTTACCGCACTTAAACATAAATCGATATATTCGACGGCTTCTTCTATATTTCCTTCGGCATAATGCAACTCTGCCGACAGGCCGTAATATAAATAAATTCTGTTTTCAAGTTCTTTCGAATGAATGGCCGCAAGTGTTTTTTTGGCTTTGCCGATGAGATTCATCTGTGTCAGGACAAATGCGATATTCAACAATAACAATGCGGAATTATCCGACCTGAACATCGTCTCATAATATTCCAGGATATTCTCCCAATTCGTTTCTTCAAAAGAAGGAGCATTGAGATGCTCACCCAATATCGCCGCCTCCAAATGATAATTGGAAACCACATCCGAATCCATCGCCTTACCCAAGGCCATATTACCCATCATGATTAATTCGGGATTCCATTTTTTGCGATCCTGGTTTTTTAAATCGACCAATTTATCAGCATTAGAAATTTTACTAGGAATTTTAGCGGAGAGGAAACAGAAAATCGAATATAAGGCATAGGTTTCCCCGTTCCTCATTTTTTCATTCTTTAAAATAATCTGACATAATCTGACCGCTTCCAAACATAAATCCCTACGGATTAAATCCGTTTTGGATGAGGAATGGTAACCTTCATTGAAAATAAGATATAATACATTATTTACAATACCCAATCTTTTATTCAATTCGGCCTGTGCCGGAATATCAAAACGGATATTTTTTTCTTGGATGATTTTCCTTGCACGGGATAATCTTTTTTTAACCGTTTCGACTTTCGTCAATAATGCCGCCGAAATTTCCCTATCGCCAAATCCCGTTACCGTCTTTAATGCAAATGCGATTTGTTCCTTTATGGATAAGGAAGGATGACAGGCCGTAAAAATCATCCTCAACTGACTGTCTTCTATTTCTTCTTGGGAAAACATTTGATCCAAGGAATCAACAAAAGTACCATGAGGAATATTATTGAGATGTTCGGATTTTATTTTACCACTTCTCAATAAATCTATCGCTCGGTTTTTCGACGCTCTCATCAACCATCCCTCCGGATTATCGGGCATTTGGATTTGCCAGGAGGCAATCGCCTTGATAAACGTATCCTGCACCGCATCTTCTATCAATTCCAAATTCGACAGGCCGAATACCCTGACAAGCGAAGCGACCATCTTTCCGCTCTGATGGCGGAAAAGATGGTCGATCAATTTTTGTCGCCCCTTCGGATCAGTGTTCATAGATTTGAATTTGTCGAACCTCTACCGTCCCTCCGAGATCATAATCCGGATAATCCTTCGCAACCTCTGTTGCTGCTTCAAGATCGGCTACGGATACCAGGAAATACCCCCCGATGATTTCTTTCAGAGCGGTGGAAGTATGATCCGTCACGACCATTCCTTCTCCTTTGATTCTCCGGACACCCTGCTGAAGGGCATTACCTCCTTTCAGTATTCCCTTCTCCTTCATTTTTTGTTGCCAGCCCCACCAATTTCCGAGCCGCTGCTGCATTTCATCCGGAGAAAGTCCCAAATCCGAATAATGTGTTCCTGTGAATATTAACATAAAATCTTTCATGATTCCTTTTTTTAATGGATGTGAATTAGATGTTTTAATAAATGGCAATTACGACCATTTCAAAATTTACATGGGTTGATATTCGTAAATTGTGATCCTGTTGTTCTCATTCCAATGTAGCTGAGGATGACTTTGCAATTTCTTTTTCAATTCATCCATATTCTCTGCCTGTAGGATGGAAAAACCACTGACTTCGGATGCTGTTTTTTCCCAATTGGAATTAAGGCTTCTTCCTTCTCCCGAAAATAGACGGGAACCGAAATTATCAACATTTTCATCATTCTCCGCTTTCCAAGCCATCCAGGGTTTTGTAGCTTCACTGACTTGCTCCGGTGTGGCATTTGCAAATTGTTTAAGGGCGGATTCCGATGCGTGATAAGTTACTAAGAATTTTTTCATTGTAATAAAATTTAAGTTAATCAATTAATTTCACCCACATGACGAATGGGAATTCCTAGTAGGGGACAAATCCTCAATATTTTTTCAAAAAAAATCATTTTCTTTCAAATCCCCTGAAAATAAGGGAACCTGAGGAACAATAACAGGAGTGCCGTAATGTTTAAAAAGGAAGCTTATTGAAGAGCGTGTAAATTACTCATCCACCCAGTCATCTTTGGGAACAGCACCGTATTCTTCGATAAAAACATTATCATAGTAATCGGCTTTCTTAAACAGATTCATGAATAATTCCCGACCGGTCTGTTCATTCAGGTATTTGTCATAAATGAACAATGAAAGGACAATATCCTTGCTTTTCGCAGGGACACTCAGACACAATCCTTCCAATTCCATATTCTGTTTAAGCATATACTCATAGATGGGAGCTATGTCCTGCTTGGGCAATTGACAAAGATAGGCATCTCCGAAAATCATCCCTTCACGCTCACTATAAAGTAGTTTGATATCCGCACTGCCTTCCTTCACTATCCAATGGGAAGGCCCCATTCTACTCAGTTTGACATCATGCCCCAAAAGATTGATGAAGCTTTCTATCGTCTGTGCAATGCCACTGGGTTGATATTCTTCTTCCTGTGAAGGTAATTTTATCCCGCTTCCGCAATGTGGACAATAATTTTTATCAATAATGGATTCGAAAACCAAATTGGAACAGGAAGCACATTTGGCGCCGATCTGTCCCCCACCCTCCTTAAATTCTCGGAGGGATGACGTCAGATAGGAAACGGGAAGGGAAAAACCCATGCTGTTTCCGTCCTTTACTATGAAATTATTAACTCCTATGATTTTACCTTCACCATTGATTAGGGGACCACCGCTGTTGCCCGGATTAAGGGCTGCATCATGTTGGAGATAATGGATGTCATGCTCTGTATGTTTTGTATTGGATATGATACCTTGTGTGGCAGAATACTCATATCCGAAAGGATGACCAACCGCCACAACAATGTCGCCCTGTTTCACAGCACCTTCCTGACAGCATTCAATCGAGACGGTTTGCTCTAATAATACATCGTCACACTCCAAAAATGCCAAATCATACAATGGATCCACGAAAAGCACCCTAGCCGTCCGTTTCTTAAAATGGCGACCGTCGATGGTTACTTCCTTATTATCTCTTACCACATGTTCATTCGTAACAATGATCTTTTCCTCCTTGAGGAAAAAACCGGTTCCCACACTATAAGGTGTACCAATTTGAATAACAATATCCTTGAATTTTTCTATGACGCTTTTCATTTCCATCCGTCAACAGGGATTACGTCCATATCCTTCATCATGAGCAGAAAGGAACGGGCGAACTCATGATGATTATCAAAATCCAAAAGAGATGTATCTGCCGAAAGGCCCTCATATCTTTTTTTATTCCTCTTAATGATATATTGGATTTCCTTTTTTATGGCCGACTTGTTGAAGCGGCCTTTTTCATCTAGGAAATCATGTTTAAAACCCAAACTTGCAAAATAATCGGACTCCATGATTTCATAATACAGATGAAGGAGTTCCCTATCCGGCTGGGGTACTGCCCAATAAAACAAACCATATCCGACAATGTATCCTGGAATGGCCATAGCTACATCCAAATGTTTGTTTTTGGCATACCAATCATATTCCTTGAGGACTTCTCCTATAAAACCCGTGAATTTTTCGTGATTGACTACCTGGGTCAAACCGAAGGTACTCAGGGTATCATACATTTCCAATGAAAACTTGGATGATGGTCTTTGGATCAGGTTTTCCAATTCCTTTTTGAAGGCATTGTTTTTTTCAATGACGGATTTGCCATCTTCTTGAAAGTAATCCCGGTTGAGCCTTTCGAACAATTCCATCATGAATCCTTCGGGACTGATAAGATAATCCAATTTGTAAATCAGATTGAGTAATTGGTAACCTACAGCCTGTGGATAAATATTGGCATCCAACTTACCATGATCAATATTATCCAAAACCTGCCGGACGGATTGGATTATAAACTGATATTTGATTTCTTTTTCCGCTTCGGGTAGATTACGGATATGGTCGGTTTCTATCGGCTCCAACATATCGAATTCATCGACCAACAAATCATCCAGTTTATCCGACTGGGTAGCTAATTCATTGAGGGCATAATATAATTTTTGTGGAGAACCATCCAGGAGATAGGTATCGAAAACAATGACTACGTCCCCATTATCATCCAAACCGAAACGACTGTATTTCAATTCGAAATTCTTTTCCAACAACCTACGCATGAAACCCACATTAGGCTGGGTCGCCTTTACTACTTTGGCTTCCGCCCTGAATTTGCGGCCGTCGGAATAGCCTTTTATCTTTTTCGATCCCTGGAAGAATTCAAAATTGAAATGGGTATCTCCCAATCTTTGATATGTTACATTTTCCTTTTCAGGATCGGATAGGTAATCGAAGAAGTCTTCAAAGGCATCAAAATGATGTCCATCATCGAATTTTTCAAGAGATTCCTGCCAAGCAGCATACTGATTCTCTTTCTTATATGAATCACTATACCGGCCGAACTTGATATTCGGTTGTTCCACCTTGTCTTCCGCTTGCCCAAACCAACCGTCAAATAAACCCATTTCCTCCTTCTAAAGTTTGAATGCAAATATAATGAACATACTTCAATGCTTAATTATTAGAATACCTGTATTTTTGCACCAATCCCCTGACAGCATCTAATGGGAATTCATACCTATGATAATAGATCAGACTTTTCGGAACATCGGACGAGTGAGGGAAATCGCCTCCATACTCAGCAAGTATGGCTTTGAAGAGTTTGTCAATGCCACTCCCCTCAGCTCCCTCATTCCCGACAAACGAAGACTCAGTTGGAAAAAGGAAAGGGAAAAGAAAAAATACAACCGTTGGGAATTGGTTAGGATGGCTGCTGAGGATTTAGGGCCGACCTTCATTAAGTTGGCACAAGCCCTGGGTAATCGGCCGGATATCCTCCCCGAAGGATTAATCGAAGAACTCCAAAAACTACAATCGGATGTAGCACCGATAGATTATGACGAAGTAAAGGAAATTATTGAAAATGAATTGGGTGGGGAACTGGAAAATCATTTCGATGAATTTTATAAAAAGCCTATCGGCTCTGCTTCCATTGGTCAGGTACATCGAGCAAGATTAGCCAACGGCACCAATGTGGTTGTAAAAGTACAAAGACCGGGTGTCCGTAAGAAAGTCGCTACAGATTTGGACATCCTTAAAATTCTGGTCAAATGGGGTAAGCAACAATTGGAAAACCAAGGGGTTTTTGGTGCAAAAGACATCATTGATGCATTCGAAAAAAGTCTGATGAAGGAACTCGACTATAATACCGAGGCTCGTTTCATGGAACAATTCCGCACCTATTACAAAAAGAATAAGAATTTTTACGTCCCCAAGGTTTACAAGGAGATTTCCACCTCCAAAATATTGGTACAGGAATTCATCCGAGGGTGTAAGATTACGGATGTTGACAAACTGAACAAATGGGGAATTGATACGGTACGATTAGCTGAAAGGGGTATAGACATCTATCTTTCCCAAATATTCGAACATGGTTATTTCCATGCCGATCCCCACCCCGGCAATATCATCATACAGGAAAACGGAACCCTTTGCCTCATCGACTTCGGGATGGTCGGTAGATTGACCAAACATGATCGTTTCGCTTTTGCAGGTATCCTTATCGGAATGGCCAATCAGGACACCAAGATGATGGCTCGGAATTTCAAGAAACTGGCCATCGATTTAAAAATCGAAGATGATCGGGCATTCGAAGCGGAATTAGGAGAACTGATAGATGATTATGCTGCATTGGATATCAGTGAAATCGATATTACGGAAGTTACCCTTAAACTACAGAATATCATCCGTAACCATCGGATGCGGATGCCGGGTGGGATTTTCATCATCATGCGGGCATTGACTATCTTGGACGGCATCGGTCGAACCATCCATCCCAATTTCAAGACCTACGAGTTTTTCAAGCCCTATGGTTTCAAACTGCTCCAACAGATGTATTCTCCACAAAACATAGTGGAAGATGGTTTCGAGACGGCTACCCAATTCTATGAATTCGTCACCTCCTTTCCTGTAGAAGTCAGGGAGATCCTTGAAAAGACAAGAAAAGGTTCCCTCAGGTTTGAAATGATCAACCATACGGATGAGACAGCATTGGATAAATTCCAAAAAACTGCCAACCGTTTGATACTTGGCATTGTTACTATGGGTATATATTTGGCATCAGCGGTGGTTTTATTGGCATACAGCCTTTATGAAGGGCCTTATTCGAGTTTCTTTCTGATTCTGAGTATTCTCGGATTCGCTTTTGCCATCTTTACGACGATTACCTTATTGTTTGGAGCATGGTGGAGTAATCGTTGATACATTTACAAGACAAAATAACTAACCGGAACTTATGAAGATAGGTATTGTTTGCTATCCTACTTATGGTGGCAGTGGTGTATTGGCTACCGAATTGGGAAAAGGCCTCGCACGAAGGGGGCATCATGTACATTTCGTCACTTATCAGCAGCCTGTAAGGCTGACTTCCTTTCAAAATAATGTATATTATCACGAAGTCAACGATTCCGATTATCCCTTATTCCAGTATCCACCCTATGATACGGCACTCACCAGTAAATTAGTAGATGTCGTAAAGTATGAAAATCTGGATTTATTACATGTCCATTATGCCATTCCCCATGCGACCGTGGCTTACATGGCCAAAAAGATACTCTTGAACGAAGGTCGATATATTCCAACGATTACCACATTGCACGGAACGGATATCACCCTCGTCGGCATGAATCCGGCCTTCCATCCTGTTGTAGAATTTGCCATCAATAAATCGGATGGAGTGACCGCAGTTTCCAATAGTCTGAAAAAGGACACCCTTTCTCAATTTCAAATAGAAAAGGATATTCGTGTAATTTATAATTTCATTGATTCCGAGCGATTCAGGAAGGCCAATAAGGATCACTTCAAAAAAGCCATTGCTCCAGACGGAGAAAAGATTCTCATCCATACCTCCAATTTCAGAAAGGTAAAACGAGTTGAGGATGTCATCCGGATTTTCAAAAAAATCTATGAAAAGGAAAAATGTAAATTGCTCCTTGTAGGAGATGGTCCGGAAAGGCAGAATATGGAAAGGCTTTGCCGTGAAATCGGACTTTGCCATGAAATCCGTTTCTTAGGGAAACAAGAGGCTGTTGAGGAATTATTGGCCATTTCGGATTTATTCCTCATGCCTTCGGAAAGTGAAAGTTTCGGTTTGGCCGCCTTGGAGGCGATGGCTTGTCAAGTACCGGTGATTTCGAGTAATGTAGGAGGTTTACCGGAAGTAAATATAGAAGGGGTTACCGGTTTTATGAGCGAAGTAGGCAATACGGATGAGATGGCCGATAATGCACTCATCCTTCTTCAGAATGAAAACAAACTCAGGGAATTCAAGGCCAATGCACTCAAACATGCCGAACAATTCGATATCGAAAATATTCTTCCATTATATGAGGAATATTACAAGTACATCCTAGAATCTTCCGTTTATGATTACAAGCCGAGGTAATGGCACAGGTATTCGTTCATTATTTTCTTCATTTCGGATTTGTGGCTGTCATTGCCTACCTGTATGATTCAAAACATTGGTTAAGGAATCTCTTCATTCTATGGGCTACCATGTTGGTAGATTTGGATCATCTCCTCGCCAATCCTATCTTCGATCCTGACAGATGTAGTATTGGATTCCATCCGCTACACTCTTATCCTGCCATCATCATTTATTCCCTAGGATTACTCATACCCCGGAAAATCATCCGATTGATTTTTATCGGTTTGCTTTTCCATATGCTAACGGACGGAATTGATTGCCTTTGGACTTGCTATCGGTTCAACCTTTAACCCTTGGATAAAAAATCCCGAATTTCCAACATGCTGGAAATTCGGGATTAAGAGTATGTTTCGTTTCCCTACCGGATTTCCCGGTTTATTTGTTCAGTTCCTCCAAGGTAACGGTTAAAGGTTTGAACATATAATCATTCGGATAATTACTAATACCTACGGCATTTTCTGCTACTATATAGTAATGTATCATGTCGGAATCACCTTCAGGTGCAATTTCCACACCGAAAAGTTTGTCTCCGGCCTTTCCATCCTGATTGTTACCATCATCCTTCATATAAGTGACTTTGAACAAGTCATCAGAACTGAAGCGATAGTAAACCCGAACCTTCTTGGCATGTTTTTCTACCTGGGCATTCAAGACAAAAGACTTAACCGTTTTATTGGACAGTTTTTCACGTCCTAAGAAATTGACTTCTCCGATTTCAGGAGCAAAGCCTCTTACTTCGGCATGTTTTTTCAAAAACTTGGTTCTGGAAGCCATCAACTCGGATATCCCCGGAATCTTACTTCTCTTGCCAATGGTTGTCGTCATACTGGAAAGGAATTGATTATGGTCATAATACCTGAATTTATCCCTAATCAAATCATTGGCGATTAGCCTTTGAAGTTCTTTCGCTCTCTTTTCATACTGACCTTCAAGGAAATTATCATTCAGGATAGTCTTTACATGTGAAACATACACCTTTCTATAGTAGGGATCTTTCAGTAGTTTACTGATAAGCGGTTTTGAATTATTGTCCTCATGCAGGAACGGGTCCAATTCCTGTAATTCTTTCAGGCTTAATGAACTGCCTTTGAATTTTACATTCTTATAGCTGCCGAAACAAAGGTTCATATCCCTTACCACGGGAACGAATCTGCCGTGTCCATCCTGATAGAGATAATAGTTCTCACTATAGTCTCCGGCATAACTGTTCAGATTAACCAAAACATTATTAAAAGCATGCATCCACAAAACCTGATCGACATCCATAACTCCGCCCAGCTTCTTAATATCACCATCAAGGGCTTTGGTCAAACCGATCAAATCATCCCAACCATCTTCGGATTTGATTTCATAATTGTTCATGTAACATGACGCGTCATCTTCATAGACCAAGGTGCCGGAGACCTTTTTCTTACATCCTTCCCCATCTTTTTGATCATCATCCGGACGGGAACACTTGAAGAAGGTATTGTCGGGAGAACCGAATCTGCTTTCCAGGAATTGGTCATCCACATATTCTATATTGACAAACACTCCCCTGAATTCTCCATTAACCGTCAAACGGGCATAATTGGCTTTGGGTGCATTCATATATTTCCGGGCGATTTCAAATCCTAATACTTCCCTGACCATGCTCGGATCACGTAAGGCATTGGAAAGCATGATTTTCTTGAATCCCTGATGATTCTGCTCTTTATCAATCTGATTGAGTTTGATTTGGAAGGAATTCCTCTCTCCTCCATACTTGAAGGATTTAGACCCTCTGTAACGGATCCCTACATTCTTATATTCCTTAACTCCGATTCGGATAGACCCGATAAGCATTTCCTCACCGTTCAGTTTCAGCGAATCCAAAACATCTTTCCAGTTGGATTGCTTGAATCGGAGGCTGATATCCTGAATCCTATCCGTGTTATAGAAATCATCCCATTTGGCTTTCTGTCCATTGACCAATACTACCGAACCAAAAAACAATAACAATGTAAAAAGTAAGAATTTTTTCATGGTGTATATCATTCCTTTTAATAAAGTGTTTGTGGCTAAAGTCTCACAAAGTTAGCAAAAATATCAATGTTAAGACGTGATTGGCAGCCAAGAGGGTATCTGATATAAGAAAGGCTTAACACTTTTATGGATTTTATGACAAATCGAAGGCTTTTCTGATGTACTGGGCCATTCCCCGAATAGATATCTGTCCTGTATAATTACCCAACAGGCGGATATCGGGATACTCCTTTTTGAGCAATTGATCCAATTCAGGCCATGCTTTAACCAATGATGGGGAATAAAGTGGTATTCCCCGTTTCCATTTCCTCATATGATAGGCTTCTATCGAGGCTGTCAATCCTAATAACCGTTCAAGATCGGGCTGGATGATTTTTTGAATTAAATATGAATCCTCCATATCGAATATACTACCACAGCCCTCGTCCCTCATCATACAGGTCAAACTTACATATTCTGCATTATCTACCCTATCAGGAAATATACAAGCATTAAAAAGTACGCCCAGTATGGTCAGGCCCTCATCTCTGGGAATAAGGCAACCGAAACCTTCTTTATATCGAGATAGGTTTTTCTTTTTGACAAAAACCGTTGTGGTAATGAAAGGAATGTATTCAACCTGGCTCAATAAATCATGGATTCCACCTTGGAAAAAATCTTTAGCAACATATGCCGGACAAGTCAGTATAGTAGGGCCATCGGCATGATTTTCTTCGGAGTTGTAAGCGATATGTCCTTTTAAAAAGGATGCCAACATAAAGGGCAATTGACCAAATCCACCTTTAAAACTATGGGTTCCTGAAAGTTTTTTCTTCCGACCTTTCTTATTCTTGTTTTCTTTCCTGAAATGTCGGATGACGCCTAACAAGGAAGAAGTATGGTTCATCTGATTCGCAACGGAACTGAGTACACCTTCAAAGCTCAATTTATCAATTTCCCCTCCATAAATACCGGCAATACCGGGGGCTATGATTTGCCGTGTAAATGTTTTTCCGAAAAATGTGCGTCCAAAATCACCTATGGTTTCCAGTTTTTCAGGATGGCTTCTTATTGCTTTCGAAACAACTTCCGGGATCTCAAAGATACCTAAAGGGAATTTCCGTAATTCCAGTCCTCTGACCAAAAACCTGTTCTTGGAATATTGGGAAGGAGACAGGATTTCCAATCCAATATCATCACAGATGTTTTGTAATTCTTCACACCAGATAAATCCATTGGCCGCTTCTTCAGCTATTCCAAAACCTTCGACCTTATGACTATGGATCAAACCTCCCGGCCGATCTGATTTTTCTGAAATAGTAAAAGGAATTCCCTCTTTCTTAAGATAGTAACCGGCAAACAAGCCGGCCATGCCTCCACCAACAATGGTATAGCTTTCATTCCTATCTATGGATCGGCCCAATAAATTGCTTGGATGGATGTAATACTTCATGTCTTATCCGTTCGTCATTAAAAACAATCCATTTATCTAAAGGGTTAAATGAAAAAGGAATTATTCTGTTTCTTTGTAGTGGATCTTTCCAGATCTAAACATAACAATTAATTTAAATCCTCAATCTGTTTATGAAAAGATATGTCTTTATGGTTCTGGCAATAGCCACTCTTTTGCTGGGAGCCTGTAAAAAAGATGCGGATGTAGCTATGGATGCAGCTGTCCAACACATCCCTTCCGATGCAACCCAGGTTACGGTAATCCGTGTACCCCAGTTGCTTACCAAAATCGACTTTGAAGAAATGAAGCAAATGGATTTTTATCAGGATATGATATCCGAGGCACAAAGAAAAGAGCCTACCGGAGCCAAAATCCTTGAAGATCCTACACAAAGCGGTATCAATCTAAAACAAAATTTTTATATCGTATCGGATATTGACCCCAATAACCTAACCGATATGGTTAATGGTGTCCTTCTCAATTTAGAAGATGCCGGTAAATTTTCCGATATGCTAAAATCCACACCACTGGGAACCAATGTCAAAAGCATGGATGGCTACCAATACAGCACCAGTGGCACCGGACAATTCCTAGCCTGGAGTGATGAAGTTGCTTTTCTAGGGCAGCATGAAGGAAACCCCGCTTCTCGTTTGGATAAAATATTTTCTTTATCAGAAGGGGCTTCCGTATTAGGGACTTCTTCCTTTGAAAAAGTCGGAGCCTCATCTGATGACATCAGTTTCTGGTTGAGTTCCGATGCCCTCGCTCAGAATCCACAGGCCGCTATGGGTTCTTCTTTCCTGGGGTATTCATCCGACGATTTAATGGGTAATTATATCAATGGTGGTGTGAATTTCGATGATAAGAAAATGAGTGTCAATCTTGATTTCCTATTGAAAAACATAATTGCTACAGATCTGAATATGCCATTCAAATCCAGCGTGAAGACGGACTTTTCACCTTATATCCCTTCAAAAGATCTATCATCTGTTTTCACATTCGGATTTGATGTGACCGGTTTACTTCAATTATTAAAAGAAAAAAATGCCATCGGCTTATTGAACCAACAGTCTGGTTTGAGTAGGATGGGTATTGACATCAACGACTTGGCAGATGCCATCGATGGGGATATGATGTTGGCGACCCAGAAAACAGGTTCCGATGGGAAACCTGCCGGTATATTTGCCATGACCGTCAATTCGAATAAAATCCAAAAATACCTGAATGATTTGGTCGCCGGAGGAGTATTGGGAGATAAAGGAAACGGAGTCTATCTTCTCAAGGATAATACAAGGGCTCAGGAATTCCATGATAAATTCAATGCTCCGGGAGAAGCCAACCAAGCTTATTTAATACATAAGGACAATAAGATTTTCCTTTCTGCTGATCCTGCCCTAATCGAGGGAATCAAAAATGGAGGATTACCCAAAGGAGAGCGTGTCAATGGTAGTCTATACAATAGTATTACCAATGGTTTTATAGGAGGAAAAGGGTTTCCTGCCGAAATGGAAGGTATGATGGGCGATTTGGGTGTGGATGAAAAACAGATGGAAGCATTCGTTATTTCTGCCAAGGAAGGAAATATAAATTTGGAAGTTATTTCCAAAGAAGAAGGTAATTTCCTAAAAAACATGATTAAAAGAAACCAGAAATAACATCATCAATTTCGTTTGATTGGCAGATTGGCTTCTGTTGATCGTGGAAATAATAAAAGAAAAAACCCGAATTCCGGAAAACCGGAATTCGGGTTTTTTCTTTTTATTCTCTATGGCTGACGAAAAAGAAACTCCCCCTGATTCAACCGTTGAGCGGAATTTCCGGTATTGAAAATCCGGGATGAATCATGTTTCCGTTTCTACCTTTTCAATTGAACTTTCATATGATGAACCTGAAGATCATTGATTCTAAGTACGACAAAATAATGTCCATTGGACAATGATGCATCGGGTTTCCAAAGTGCTTCATATTTGGCAGAAGCCAGCGTAGCATCTTCCAATACCGCTACGGCTTTCCCTTCCAAATTGAAAACCATCAGTCCTACTTTTGATTTTTTAAAAACCCCATAACGTATGAGCAAATCACTTTGGAAGGGGTTGGGGCCTGCATTATAAATCATTCCCTTGTCGATATGCAGATCATTATTTCCAGTCACACCGGCACCATCAATGACAATGTCCCATGTTCCTTCCATTTTCCCTTCATTATTTTCGAAGAGGGGAATTATTCTATGAGAAGCATCATATTGCCCCGAATTGATAGAAGCAGCAGCATCCGCAGGAATATCCGTATCACCTTCAAAATACAATTGGGTGGTCAGTACAGGATGATCCGGAGGTGTGATTTTAAAATGAATATGTGAGGGGCGATACTGGGCTCCATTCAGATATTTGCCGGGCTTAATGGTTTCAAACATATAAAAGCCCTGCTCATTAGAATAGGTCTGCCCTCTGAGATTATATCCTTCATTGTCATATTCCCCGGCATGGTTGGCATGCCAGACATCTACAAGGACATTGGGTAGGAACTGGGAACATTCCAAATTGTAAATTCTTCCGGAAATTAACATTCTCGTACCTGGTTCCTCCTGAGCAGCCAATTGGTTTTCCTGTATCGTAGGAGGATTGTCTGTATAAAAAGGGCCTTCGCCGTAATAATCCCGGGTTGTCTGATCACAGCCACCTAGAAATTCTTCTTTTTTTTCTTTTATATCAGGTGTTTTGCAATTGGATAAAACAGGGAGGAATCCCATAGCCACAGATGATAGGGATAGGTTTTTAAGAAACTGCCTTCGACCATTGAATTTTTTCATGACTCATTACATTTATTATAACAGACAATATACATCCAATAATGATGCACATCAAGGATTCCTTAATCAAACTCCATATATACCGATTTATTGCAACCGGTAATTATTTCCCAATCTTACCCAATTCAACTCCTTCAGAATATGCAACCTTGATTCCATTGGCTCCCAAAGCAGCCTTCACCTTCCTCAAGGCTTCCAAATGGACTTTTCCGTAATCGTCGGGGAGACAATAGGGCCTTACGGCCAATATGATACTATGAGAATCGAATTGTTCGATACCTACATCGGGAAGTGGTTCTTCAAGGACTTCGGGAATACTTCTGAGTGCTTCCACAATGATAGGTTTCACCTTATCGAATTCTTCTTCGTAAGGCATATAAACATTCAAATCCAAACGGACATACCTGTCTGTCGATAGGTTGGTAATAACATCACTGATGGCAATGCCATTAGGAATGATAACCGTTTTATTCGTAAAAGTTTTAATGATGGTATTGAACATCTGGATTTCCGAAACCTTCCCCATATTGTCACCTATTTCTATCCAGTCACCGGTTTTATAGGGTTTGAAAACCAGTATCATGACACCTGCTGCGAAATTCCCGAGGCTTCCCTGCAAAGCCATACCTACGGCAAAGGCCAAAGCACCCAATACTGCGACAAAGGAAGTTGTTTCTATTCCGACCATTCCGGCAACGGTAAAAATCAACAAGACCTTCAGCCCTACACTGATTAATGATTGGAGGAAGGGCCTTATGTCTTCACTCAGCCCTGATTTTTCCATTGCATTGCCAATGATTCTTTCCAGATTCTTAATAATCCATAAACCAACCAGAAGGGTTACAATGGCTAGGACGACTTTTGGAGCATATTCAAAGCCCATTCCTATAACTCCATCCAATTTTCCTTTTAAATATTCGAAATCCATAGTATTATTTTTAATTCGCCGCTAATTTATAAATAATGGAAAATTAAAAACAACCATTAACAAAAAGGAAGTTAGGAAGAATGCCTAAATACCTTTTTAGCTCCATATGCTTGGATGGACATCCCCAGAATCAAAGCATAAACAATGATTTTCTGACCAACGACCTGGGCTGTCAATGCTGTTTCAGATTCATAGGGTCTAGGCCCCAACAACATCAATAGAACATACCCCGCCAACAAAAAAACTGTTGCCAAAAGCAGGTGGGCATACTTATTTGGAAAGACAGGAGAACGATATATACAAATCATCAGGAGGAACAAAGCTCCCAATAAGGACTTAAAACCCCATTCGACAAAAAACATATGGGATGGTCTGAGGATATCGCTGGGGGTGAATGCAATACCCACAAATCCTATTCCGGCAACAATCCCCAAAACGACCATTATCCAAGCAATGAATTTGGAAAAAGTGGAATCATCTTTAAAAACCTGAGGCAGGATACAGAACAACAACAAAGTAGATACTCCTATAAAAGAAAGGGTAAAACAATACATCGGAGAAGAATAAGTATTCTCCATTCCGTTATATGCAACCGTCCGTCCTAAATCAGATAGAAAATTTTTGGAAAAAATATAATACGCTGAATCTCTGTCGTGAAATGCTCCTCCGGGATACAAAAACATGGCAAGAGTCGTCAATACAATGTATTGTCCTCCTCCCAATATGGCCAAATCGAAAATCCTCTTCATCGTACTTACCACGAATTCTAAAAAGTGTTACACCTATTCTTTTCTTAAAAAGAATAGGTGTAAACACTAAGACAACATTATCTTATAATCGAAATTCGATGACTATATCCGTAATCATCAGCCTTCAGTCGTAAGATATAATTACCTGTCGGTAACCGGGATAAATCCAAACGGGATTCATTCCCTAAATCAGATTGTTCATATACCGTCCGACCCATAGCATCTGTTATTTCCAAATGCATATTGTTTCCAGGTGAATCAATCGAAACAACCATAAAATCCTTCACGGGGTTAGGAAAGATCCGAATGCCATATTCTGCTGCGATATCTTCATTGGAAGTGAACATGAAATTGAAAGTGTGTTCTTCCATACACCCATTGTCATCCGATACTGTTACCGTATATGTTCCGGATGCGGTCAGTTCATTCATCTGTCCGGTATCCCCGTTACTCCAAGCATAGGTAAAAGGAGGTGTTCCTCCAGATACATTAACCGTTACCTCGTTGCTAGAAACGGCTTCTGAAACATTCATTCCGGGATAGAAAGAGAGATTGACAAATACGATGGAATCACAACCGTTGGCAGAAGCTCCTGAAAGGATTTCCTGCCCTGAACTATTACCGGCATCATACACCGTATTTCCATATTGGAAAGTCTCTCCATCACAAACGATAGGATTGATCGACTGTGTTCCGACAGCAAGAAATGATAATGAAATAGTAACAACACTATCACATCCGAACTGACTGGTTAGGGTCTGGCTTCCGGTTGGATTATTTTCATTATACGCCGTATTATTGACGGTAACAGAATAACCATCACCCGAACAGCCTTGGTATGTCTCGGCACCCACCACGGTCCCAGGATTAATCGTAAATGGAATAAATGGCAGACTCGCCCCCATCTGCCCTCCGGTAGCATTGCTGGAAGAGCCCAAGCAAGAAGCACCCGTATTCGTGATCACTCCCGGATTACCGCCGCCAAGATTAACTGTCATGGCTGTTGAAGTAACATCGGTATAGATGGCACCGCCTCCACCGCCTCCACCCGGTCCCATACATCGATCATCCTGGTTATTGTTCTGTGTATCCGATCCTTTTCCTCCACTTAGTTCAACCGTAAAATTCGAGCTAATATTTACGGCATCCAAGATGACGACACCGCCGCCACCGCCACCACCGCCGCCATCTATACCTATTGTAGTAGCGACACCTTGTCCGGAAGCATTGATAGTATGATTTCCACCGGCTATGGTTCCGGCTGAAATATAGATGATTCCTCCACCGTTTCCTCCATCACTTCCTGCATCGTTATTATCATGGCCGGCTCCGCCGCCACCGCCTAAAAATATGCGGTTATCTGTAAAATTGATTTTCTTCCCCCCCAACCCCGGATTGAGTCCTAAACAATTGAGACTGGGGTTTTCACCTCCAAGACCACCTTGATTATAACCGGCACCACCGCCACCGCCTGCATTGTGGTCATTGGCACCACCTCCCCCATTGGCCTGAGGGCCTTTTCCTGCTTCCCTACCGGTAATATATTCGGCAATTCCTTCTCCTTTCCTTTCCCCTTCCCAACTCGAAGCCGGATAATAAAAATCAGTACTTTGAAAGAACGGCCCCGAAATACAATCACTATCCGGAACTGCACGTACACCTCCCCTAAACCCTGTTCCTGAAGCATCAATATCCGCCATCAAGGTCAGGGTACCTGAAACTTCCATTGCAAGTACACCTCCCTTGCTTCCGTTCCAAGGAAATGCAGATACCGGCCCTGTCACCTCTGCATCCACATATTCTGCGATACTGACTATCTGAACTTTCCCTCCGATCTGATAGGAGTTGACCAAAGCAGATATTGTAATCTGATTTCCACTTACATTATTAATGGTTACTTTTTCATGTAAACCTGCACTGTTGAGTGCGGAGACATTCCCGAAAGAACCGGAATTGGAGTTATTGATTGTAGCCCCCTGCATTTGAATGACCCAAGCAGAGCCTCCCGGAGAAAAACCGGATGCATCATCTACCGTAAGTATCGATTCACAGTTACTTCCGGGTGTAATACCGGAAACCGCTCCATAATTATTGATAACCCCACTTACCGCCACCTGATTTTTTTCAATGGACGATGTCATCATAGAAAAAACGACGAATGGAAGTATTAGGGAAAAAAGGTAGGATTTATTCATGCTTATAAAATTAGGTTTGATAAATAACAACAGCTAAGATAGTTCAACCAAATATAATTATAAGGTGATGAATACTATAATTAACATTACGATATTATATCATAAGTGATTAGAAGCCATCTCAAAATATCCTTCGTTTTTCATGGACGACTGATATATTGCGCTAAACCATCCAATGCATCTTTGAGGCGTGTTTTTCTGATTAGGAATTCAAAAGCGGCAATGGCTGTAAGGGAGCAGGCCAAGCCTGCGGCCACATCCAAGATATAATGATGCCTCAAATAAACGGCTGCGAACCAAATGCCACACATCAGGAATGAAAAAAGGAAAGTGAATCCTTTCATCCGGGTGCGGATGGCGAACCAAACCAGAATAACCGGATTGGCCGAATGTAAAGAAGGCATTGCCGCAAACACATTGGCATTTTTAGCATACATGTCCTTGAATAAATCAACACCGAAGAAATTATCGAAACCGGTCAGTCCCGCTTCATTTCCGGGAATATTGAATTGTTTTTCGAAACCGTGGAATTCGACATACCAGGGCGGAGCAGCCGGATAAATATAATAACAGGTGAATCCGATAAGATTCATCATTAAAAAAGCGAAGGAGAAATAGAGTATCCATTTTTTATTCTTAAAGAATAAAAATATGGAAAACAAAATCGGAACAGGTACCCAAGAAAGATAGAACAAGCCGGACATCACATCCAAAAAAGTGTGGGTACGTTCCTTGAAATATTCATTAGGGGTAAGAATTCCTGCAGATGTTTCAATTCCGAAAAGAGATTTCTCCAAATTATATAGATCTTCTATATGGACTTCATTGACCATATAATTCGGATAAATCCGGGTCGTATCATATACAATAAAAAAGATGACGAAAAAAATAAGTCCGAACAATAATTTCTGAGTCAGATCGGAAATAAAAAAAAGAGCCGTCACCAAGAGAATGAGATAAAGGTGATCCATTCTGAATCCTACAAAGAAATAATTCAACATCGCATAAAGCAAGATACAGATAATTAATCCGATGATTTTGGTTTGGGTAAATCTTTGATAGGATTCCATCATACCTTAACTCCTCTTTTATTCTTATTGGTTCGGCAAAGGTATTCAAATTCGATATTGAAAAGAAAAAGAAAAGTCCGAAATTCGAATTATTTTCCATATTCGACTCCAAACCGAGTTCACGGAACAAAGTGCTGTCGATGTTATTCAAAAATATTTGGGGGATGGCTTTTAACTAAAATTGCATATTCCCTTTTCAAGGAAAGGGAATATGCTTCACAGTAGGATATAATCTATTTAGAAGTCATCTCAATTATGATGGGCCGCCGTGATTTTTTGAAAAAATATTCTTTCATATCCTCGTGCCGAGACATAAATACCGTTGACTTTTCCTTCTTTATCGTAATCAAAAGATAAGAACCTGTACTTACTGTTTCCGGAAATAAAATTCCCTTGGCCTACATTATTCATAGGTGACGATTTCCCTTTTTCCAAAACGGATAATTTACCACCTTCTCCTTTTTCTATTGAAAAAACCAATTTCATTTCATCATTGAAATAATCTCCTATGATTTTCCCTGAGTTTACCGGTTGGGAAGAAATTTTTTCATACCGGTGTGTTGTTGGCCCTCCTGACAATATATATCCATCATTGTCCCATGTAAGGGAATAATCTCCGGAGGGGACCTGTATGGCCAATTCATCTTTGGAAACCGGAAGAAGATTGTAACTTTCATTATAATCGGGAACATTATACCTCAAGGTATCATCTACCAATTTAATTTCCCGATAATTATAATTCGCAGGATTAAAATAGGCTCCTGAAAAACGATTGGATACCTGACGATTTAATGCGATTGTTTTTTTCTTTTGTTTTTTCTCCGGGGATTGATTTTCTTTTTCATATTTATTTTCCAATAGGATATCCGCTATACCCATTCCCAGGTATCCATTATAGCCGAGTCCGTTTTTACTTAAAACGACAATACATAAATCTTCTGAGGGAAACCTGAAAACAGAACTTGCAAACCCTCCGATCCGGCCATAATCCCAAACTTTCAGAATACCTTTCATTTTGTATGTATATTGTTGTCCGTTAGTAATCTTACCATTAGACACTTCGGCAACTTTTCCATTTCTCAGATGGATTTCTTCATCCATTTTTTTAAAAACATCGGATTTACCCTTCTGAAACATACCAAACCAAATCAGCAAATCATCCAAAGTGGTAACAAGGCCTGCAGCACCGGCATCCACATGTTTTACGATTTGAGGAAAATATGAATCATTTTCTTTGGAATATGAGACCAATTCATTTCCGGCAATATTATTTTCTTCATCGATAAAATAAGTATCCGACATTTTCAATGGAATAAAAATGTTTTCCCTTGTATATCGACTGAAACTCATTCCTGAGATTTTTTCCACAATTCTCGACAACAGATATGCCCCTGTTCCCGAAGTAGCAACTTTCTCTCCGGGGGCATTCAAATTCCGGAAGGAATGTTGGAACAATTCATCCGCATCTTTTTTCCCGAATGCAACTCCATCATCTATTCCGTTCAGGAATTTCAAGGCCCAATACTCAGGCAATCCGCTGGAATGGGTCAACAAATCCATAATAGTAATGCCTCCAATATCCAAACCGGTTACGTCTCCCAGATATTCCGATATTCGGTCATCTAGTTGAATCCGATTTTCAAATGCCAATTGATGAATGGCGTAAGATGTGAAATGGGGCGACATTCCGCCCATTCTGAAAAACTCCTTTTGTCCTTTCCGACAATTGTAATCATCGGAGGCGAATGTTTTGGTAATCTTATCGTCACCATATATTATTCCATAGGTTACGGAGGGGGTGTCATGAAAATCCATAAAGAGCGAATCGATTCGCTTTTGTTCTGTTTGGGATATCGTTTGTGCTTGGGCTTCAACAACAAAAAGAAGAAGCAACATTAAGGTGGATAGATTAAGGCATACTTTCATTACTGTATATTTTTTAGTGAAAAATGAACTTTAAATTCTCCACCAAAAATATATACCTATTGAACCCCGTACACCCGAAATGCCTTTAAATAGGTTCAGTTTTCTAAATCCGAACTTTTTTCAATGATATTGACCCTATACTGACGGGGTGTCATCCCCGTTTCTTGTTTGAAAGAGGTAAAAAAAGTGGATTTTGCCTTGAAGCCACATTCCTTACCAATCGCCTCAATGGTATAATCATCATTGGAAATGATGAGTTGCTTCACCTTATCTACTCTATATGTCCTTAGGAATCCTGAAAAATTGATATTGTGATGTTCATTGAGTACTTGGGATATGAGTGTTCTTTTCACACCGATTTTCTTAGCCAATCCATCCAGAGTAAGCTCAGGGTCAGTATAACATTCTTCCAATCCTTCAACCAATTTCCCATGGATTTCCCTTTGCTCTTCCTTACTTATTTTCTTGCCTCCGTATTTTTCATAATCGGGATTCATAATCGCTGTCTTATTGAATCCCATCAGCAAAAGAAGAATGACGAGATATATCATGAAAGTGAATGAAACCGCACCGATGATATAGGAAGTCAATCCGGTAGAATTCGTCGCATATGCCAACCAAACAAGGAAAACGCCCAAGAAAATAGAAACCACCCATGTCTTCTTATTGATAAAACCTTGACCGGCGACATTAAGTACCCGGGTGTTTTCCCAAATTATATATCCCGATATTGCCAGATAAACAAACCATTGGAAATAAATTATCGGAATAATAATCCCCCTCCATAATTCCACATCACTAACATAGGGACAAAAAATTCCTAGAATGGAAATAGGGATTAGGCATGACAAAAAATGCACCCACCAACGAATAGGCATTTTTTTTCGAAAAAATGCCGACACATAAAAATAAAGACTGGGGCCTATTAAAAAGCAGGCTGTCAAACCCACTTGCAGATAAATCGGAATCAAGGGTGTTTCCCAAAAGAAATAAAAAACCACCGATTTCCCAATCCTTACACTAAGCATCAATAGTAGCAGTGCCAGGAATTTATTTTGCCTTTGGTTAGGTGTAGAAGAATAAAAAAAATAAAATGAAAGGGCGAAACTATTAAGCACACCGATACTACTCAATAAAAACAACAAATTTTCATTATCAAGCATTTTCTATCTTTTATCTTTAAATGACAATCAATCGGAATCGAGGTTGTTTGAACATCATAAACATGATGTTCAAAAACATATTTTTTTTCAATAAAAATATAATCCCGACAATTATCTACTAGATAAAACAAAACCCTGGTTTCCAAAAAAGAAAATCAGGGTTTTGAAATATATTAACAAAGTATTCTAATCATTCACTTTTATAATCCTTGCCCTTAATCGTTGTGT
>JAHDFN010000296.1 GCA_020628145.1 Saprospiraceae bacterium
TTTCTTCAGAATCACCGGGTTTGATTTCGCTTCTTACATTCTCCAGTTTCTTTTTGATATTGTCAAAAACGGTTTTTGGAGCAGTCTTCTCATCCGGATTTTTCTTATTCTCTTTTCGAGCTTTGTCAATAAGCTTTTTGATAAGGATGGTGCCTGCACCTCCAATGATATTCATGGGATTGAAAGCTCCCGTTTTCTTTCTTTTCTCTGCCATATTATTAAAATATTTAAAGTCGGTTTAAGAAGTGATTCAAAATACTTCTGGTAAAAAATAAATTCGGAGAATGAAAGTAAGAAATATTCTACTTTTAATTGTTAATTGAAGCTTGTTTATTCTATCGGGCTAATACAACATCCCCACTATAGGTTTGGATGACTCCATCTATGAAAACCACTTCCATAACCCATATGAAAACATTGGGATTCATCTTCTTTCCTCTAAAACGGCCATCCCATCCTATAAGGGGTTGGTTAGGTAGGAAATCATCTTGGGAATAAACTTGTTCCCCCCAACGGGAGTAAACATGGAAGGTATTGATTTTAGTGACTTCATTACCTGCAAAAACCGAAAGCAAATCATTGAAACCATCACCATTGGGGCTGAATATGTTCGGTACGAAAACATGCCGTTGTTTATCTACCCTGATGAGTATCGAATCGGTTTGGGTACAACCATTACCCATTGTTCCTGTAAGGGTATAAATATCTGTTTCCAACGGAGTAACAAACGGAGCCGGACAATCCGTACAGGATAAGCCTGTCCCTCCCTGCCACTCATAAGTGATATTGCCGGTATTTGTACTTGGGATAATTTGGACACTATCACCCAAAAGAACCAATATCTCATCTTCCAAATCCAATTGTAAGGCATTGGGTTCTTGTAACATTGTTTGGATGGAGGAAGTACATCCATTGAAATCTGTGATTCCGAAAGAATATCCTCCAGGGAGTAGTTCATCAAAAATACTATCGACAGAGGGTGTTCCATTATCCATTGAATAGATGTATGGGGATGTTCCTCCTTGAATTTCCAAAGTGACAATACCACTGTTTTCCGGATTACATCCAGGGTGGGTGATATTGGTGGAAACCATCATTTCATCAGGAGAGACCAATTCTGTCGATTGGATTAGGATACAACCATTGGCATCCGTAATTGTAGTGGTATGGATGCCTCCGGGAATGCTATCAAGTTCCAAAGCTGTAGAACCATCTTCCCATAAGAAAGAATATGGAGGTGTTCCTCCTTCCACAATAAGGTTGATATTACCATCCATACTATTCGGACAAGCGGTATTGAAATTGTTATAATCTGAGATATTGGTAATGACATTCATGGGGGTCGGTTCAAAAATCTGCCCTACAAAAATGCCCACACTTCCTGAAGCATCCGTTATGGTGATGCTGTAAATCCCTGAAGGAAGTCCGTTGATTTGAATACTTCCATCCGTATCATTACTGATTCCCATCCCGGTTAATCCGGAACCATTCACTTCCTCCCATTCATAATTATAAGGAAAAACCCCATCCAATAAATTGAAGAATAAAGTACCACTATCCGAACCATGACAATCCAGATTGTCATCTGCAAACCCTCCATCTATATCACATAGGAATGTTGTCAAATCCAATTGGACGATACTATCACAAGCAAGACTTCCCGGAACCGAAATATCATAATTTCCTGTAGAGGTGAAGGCTTGTCCGGCAATGATGATACTGTCTCCAAAACAGAATTCCAATTCCAAAGGCGTGAAAACAGGAGGAGACAAGGACAATTCAACATTGATATTGTAAGGGCAACCCAATTCATTCATTTCCAAAAAAGAATAACTCCCTGATGAACATAGGAAAGTATCTTTTTCCGGAAGGTAAAAACAACCATCCGAACAGATTTCTTCCATATAAATAATATCGGGTAATGGTTCAACCTGTACCGTCTTACAGATAGTGGGAATGGCATCACAAACATTGAATGCATCATAACAGATTTCAAAAGTGCCGGGATTAGTCCAAGTATGTTCGAAGATATTATCTCCTTGGAAAAAAGAGTTTCCGTCAATAGACCATTCCATGAAATTGGCTCCCAACAATTCCGGTACTTCAAAGGTTTGTGTTTCTCCAAGACATGCTGTTTCTGGGCCTTGTATTTCATTAATAGGTTCCAATTCCCCCACGACTGTCGATCCTTCTGTCACTTCAATAGTATAATTACATATATCTCCATTACTCCCATCCATTACGAAGTAATAATATTGGCCAACCGTCAAAGGAATAGTGTTACTGAAAACGGCTGCGGAATTCGGTTGTATATCCGTATTACAAAAAGAAACCTGTGATGGATTCTCACAGTTGATACTTTCATAAATACCAATCTCCAAGCCCCAATTAATTTGACAACTACCTACAGCTACCCTGAGTGTGATGTTTTCCGTTCCTGCGACAAAGGCAATCCAGTTGATGTTGTGCCATTCGGTTGTACAGAAATCAGGAGGAGCTACACCGGTTTGTGTATTGTTATTGACACCGGAAAATCCATCAATATCACAAATTACACAAGCCGTTTCACAGATCGGTGTCATTTCAGCTGTTGTACAGAGAAGCGGTTGGGCGATAAGCCTGATTCCTGAAAATAAGATGATGAAAAAGGACATTATCCTTTGTTTGGAGAAAATCATGTGTTGTATTTAGTGGGCTAAATTATAAGTTCTTTTATTTTCATAATCGCCTTTTTATGAAATTAAAACCTCTTTGTAAGGAAGGTGGCATTTTTTAATCCAACCAATAATCATATACGATAGGGGCTTGTGCCAACATCCCCCCTACCCTTTTCCGGACTTCCAAATGGAAGGAATCGACAGCATATTTTTTCAATCCTTCCATGTTTTCAAATTCCATGAATAGGACGACATCGTAATCGGAAACCAATCTTTTGTCTCCGGTTTCTGCGGGGATACCGACTTCCAAATCATCTGTGGATTCTATTTTACCCAAGGATGCCAATTCTTTTTTGAAATTTTCGATTTGTTCTTTTTTCAAATTGGGTTTGAGTTTGAAGAAAACCGTATGAACCAAGAAAGTTTGGTTATCATCTTCGTTTTCTTCTTCCAATTGTTTTTTCAATAGTGTGATTTCCTCATGTGCTTTTTCCAATTCCGCTTGAATTTCTATGGTCGGATTCTTACAGGCATAGATTCCTGTAAGAATTAGAATGAATATGATGGCTCTCATCTTTTTTTATTAAAAATAACAATTTTAGACAAATACTTATTTGTATAGAAGAATCGAAAGTTCAGTTTGATTAGACCCATTGTTGAATCATGTTGACATGTTCAAACATTGGTTGTTTCAAGAATAGTATTATGGATGGGGTGTGGATTCTTTCCATTTTCACTCTGTTATTTCCCTGAATTGGAATATGATTCTAATGTTTAGGAATGGATTTGGGTTCCCTGTCCCCTATTCAAGTTTTTTTGATGCTTGGATTTTATCTTCCAACCTTTTTGTGACTGGGCTTTTTTCCAATACTTTCCTGAAATCGATGGCAGCATCATTGAGGAGTTGGTGTCTTTGCTCCTGATCACAATCCCATTGGATGAGCCGGGAATTAAGTGCTTCCAAATTAGCCAATACCAATAAGTCCGTTACAGAAGCATTGTCTCTTAGGTTGCCCCGTGTTTTGGGGTTTTGTATTTTGTATTGTTTGGCAGTCATGCCGAAAACGACGTTGTTCAACAAGTCGGCTTCTGAAGCAAAATATAATCCCTGTTTTTTAGTGCCGATGATTTTCTTCGGAATGATATGTTCTTTGATGGATTCTGTGAGTATGAGGTAGTTGGCTTTGGATATTTCCCTTTTGATCGTCCAGGGGCTGTTGAGTCGTTTGGCCTCTTCTATTTTGAGTTTTTGGAATTCCTTGATCATATAGACATAGAATTCCGGGCTGAGCCAATTGGCAAAATGAATGGCAATATCCGAGTGGGCAAATGTGCCTCCATAACGCCCTGTTTTGGCAATGATTCCATTGGCGTTGGTTCTTGAGAGCCATTTCTTGGCCGACATCAGGATTTCTGGTGATCTCTTTTTTAATTGGGTGGAATTCCACCAAATTAAAACTCGGGTTGTGA
>JAHDFN010000297.1 GCA_020628145.1 Saprospiraceae bacterium
GGGGCGGTAAATTAGGAAATATTTAAATAAAATGTGTATATTAGACATTATTACGAATTAAATTGTATGTCTAAAATTCATCTACATAAAAACAATTCGTAATAAAGTCTATTTAAAATATAAACAAGTTTTCAAAATTGTGTCTCCCATAAATTGAGTAGATTCCCACTTTAACCAAAATATGGTAAGACAAATAATTTTAAATAACTCTATAATAAAATAAATTCCCAAACCATTCCCGGTGCTGACGCACCTTACCCACACTACTACTTTTGGGCATGTTATCAAGTATATAAGCAATTGACCGACGTATTCCGTCTTTCAATTTTGCTTTGTCTTATACTCAATCCTATTATTAAGATTTAAACCAATTTGAAATGTGTATCCGAATCTCTCTTTTAGTCGTTTTTTTCATTCTGAATTTAAGTATCTTGAAAGCCCAAAGTATAATTCATGTTGATGCTACAGCAGCCGGAGCCAATAATGGTAATTCATGGTCAAATGCATACAATAACCTGCAAGATGCGATAGATGCTTCCCTAGTGGGAGATGAAATATGGATTAAAAACGGGGTTTATTTTCCAACAAAAGATAAATCCGGAAATGCTTCTCCTGCAAATAATCGGGATAAGACCTTTTTTATAAATAAGGATATTAAGATTTATGGTGGCTTTAATGGAACAGAATCGTTATTAAGTCAACGCTCATGTACACTAGCGACTACTACCACCTTAAACGGGGATATCGGTGTTCCTAATGATTATACGGACAACACTTATCATGTTGTTTATACAGAATATGTTTCCAGTAATTTTTTAATGGACTGCATTACTATAACCGGTGGATATTCCGAACTTATCCAATTGGACGGTGCCGGCTGGTACAATGACGGTTCCGGAATCGGAAACAGTTCCAATCCGACTCTAAAGGAAATACGTTTTGAGCGGAATGCTGCCGGACAAGGTGGTGGGATGTTTAATTTAGGCATCTTGGGAGGTGATGCTTCCCCTTCTTATCAAGACTGTATCTTTGTTGAAAACCTCGGTGAGAAAGGAGGAGCTGTTAATAATTATGCGGAAGATGGCGGTAATTCGTCTCCTTCTTTTATAAATTGTGATTTCGATTCCAACTTAGGTGGAACAGGTGGAGCCATTTATAATTTAGGTGAAATGGGAACAGCTTCCCCAACATTTGACCATTGTAATTTTATTTCGAATTATTCGGCTTCACAGGGGGGAGCTGTAATAAATATTGCCCAGCAGGGTACCAGTACTCCTTCTTTTTCAAATTGTAGTTTCAATAATAATATCGCAAATGTAGATGGAGGTGCCGTATTCAACCTAAATGTAGGTGGAAATGCAGATGCTATTTTTACGGATGTCGATTTTGTTCTAAACAGGGCAACCACAAACGGCGGAGCCATATACAACCAGGGAGCGTCTCCTATTATCAATAATTGTTTATTTGCAGGAGATACGGCCTATGTACATGGGGGTGCTATTTACAATGGGGGTAACCAGAGTCAGGTTTCTTCTCCAACCATAATCCAAACGACTTTTGAAGGCAATCATGCCGGGAATTGGGGGGGAGCAGTATTTAATGATGCACTTGCGGGCAGTTCTTCTACTGTGTTTACTAATTGCAAATTCAATGAAAATAAAGCGGTGAGAGGAGGAGCTGTAGCCAATGACGGTAGGGTGGGAATTTGTGCTCCCACTTTTACAAATTGTGCCTTTGCCCAAAATGAAGCCTCAGACTTAGGAGGAGGCTTGCACAACTTGGGAGGGAATGGACAAGTTGCTCCTACATTCATTAATTGTAGTTTTTCAAGGAACCAAGCCGTTACAGGAGGGGCCATGTCCAATGATGGTACGAACGGCTCCTGTATTCTTTTAATTACGAATAGTATTCTTTGGAAGAATGCAGGAGGCTCGCTGATAAACACCGCAGCAACCATAACGATCTCCCATAGCAATGTTGAGAGTACCGCTTTGGCCAGTGGTATCACCACTTCAAGTTTTAATATTACAATGAATCCTCTATTCACCAACCCAAACGGGAATGACCTTACACTACAATCAGCCTCTCCCTGTATTGATGCAGGCAATAATGCATCGAATACCTATCCTACCGATTTGGCCGGCAACCCCCGTATTCTCGGCACATCGATTGATATGGGAGCCTATGAAAAAGATCCATGTCCTACCAGAATTTATGTAGATATCAATGCAACAGGTGCCAATACGGGATTTTCCTGGGCTGATGCATTTACAGATTTACAATCAGCCCTGCAATATACCGGACCCTGTAATATAGACACCATATGGGTTGCCGAAGGCACTTATTATCCCACTTCTACGACAACACGAACCATTTCATTTGATCTTCCAAGCGGAATAAAGGTATTCGGTGGATTCCCCCGACCATCCACTTGGCCGGGGAACAACCCCATAATGTCCGATAGGGATTGGGATACATATAAAAGTATCCTAAGTGGGGATATCGGAATTCCTCAGGATGCTTCGGACAATACTCATAATATCGTAACCGCAAGCCAGGTAAGTAACAATACCCAAATCAACGGCTTCTATATCCGGGATGCCAATGCAAATACGACTTCGAATCTTTATACCGCCGGTGGGGGAATTAGACATATTGCCAGTGGAAATGGAGTATTATCGGATCTTGAAGTTTCAAATTGTAGATTCATCGATAATTTTGCCAGAGGTGGTGGCGGCGGAATCTATAACCAAGGGTATCTTGGTGGCATTGTAAGTATTGGAATATACAACTGCATCTTTGACAACAATAAGGAAACCAGTGCAGGAGGGGGTGCGATCTACAATCACGCCCAGTTCTTTTCGGCCGAAGCCCATTTAATCGTTATGGATTCGGAATTCAAAGATAATATGGCTGTCAATTCCAATGCCGGATCGTCTGCCATACATAATTGGTCTATTTCAAATGCATCATTCGACAGTCGTATTATCAGATGTAATTTTTTGGATAATATTGCTTCGGGTTCGGTATGTACCGACTTAGGCGACCCGGTGAGTTCTTCAGGAGTTTCCCTATATGAAGATTGTATATTCGACAATAATGATGCGACCAGTTTCTCTTGTGGGGGTGTATCCATTTTAGGCAATATGGTTTCATCAATCAACCGATGTAAATTCAGTAATAATTATGGACACCATAGGGCAGGGGCGATTTATATCGGGAATTATCCGGGAACATTTATTGATGTGGATATTACAAATACCCTATTCTATAATAACCGTACAAATAATACCGGCCGCGGCGGTGCAATATATGTAGTTGGTGGAAACCCTATAACAAATGTTGATATTACCAATTGTACTTTTGCAGAGAATTTTGCAGCAGATGGGGGTGCAATAGATTCCGACATGCTTTCAAATGTAGCAAACAATGGCACTAATATTAATGTAACAAACTCGATATTCTGGGGAAATACTTCTAACGGAACAACCTCACAAATCAATACATCCACAGGCACCGTCGTAAACCTGGATTATTGTTCATTACAGGGAAACTCATGCATGGCCAATAATGGCGGAACCGGGACTATTAATTGTGGAGCAGGCATGTTATATGGCCAGGCTCCTCTTTTCGTCAATCAGGGAACGGGTGATTTGCATCTGACTTCCTCTTCACCTGCTATTAATACGGGAACTACAACCAATGCTCCGCCGGATGATTTGGATGGGCTTCCCCGACCGTTTGGTTCCGGTACAGATATGGGATGTTATGAATTTTATGGTACCATTGTCAATACGAACTCAATTGAAGAATTGACTTTTTCAATTTTCCCGAATCCTGCCACCGACCAATTGTTCATTCAATTCCCTTCTTCTGTTTCCGGGACTTTGGAAGTTCAACTATTTGATCTTAGGGGAAGGTTAGTTCTTGAAAAAACAATTATGGCATCAAATGAAAAAATGGATATTCCTTCAAGTATTTCGTCCGGAGTATATTTTGTGAAGGTAATTCATGACAAAGAACAAATCGGAAACATGTTGAAATTGGTAAAAATTTAGATCTTTCACTGAAGTAAAAAAAATCCTAAATTTTGACTACTCCGAGGCAGAGCCGTCGGAGCATTCG
>JAHDFN010000039.1:0-9635 GCA_020628145.1 Saprospiraceae bacterium
TATTGATCCTATTACGCAAGAGATAACCACCTCTTTTGATGTGGAAGGAGCTGAACAATGGTTGGTGGATAATAATGAATTACTTACCGAATGGCATAGTGAGGCAGAAGCATATGCGAACGGCCCTGCATATGGTACATCCAATTCTGTAGAGTATTTCGAGCCGGGCACGGAACGGTTCCAACAGGAATTCGATGATATTACAGGAACCTTGCGTTCTGAAGGAGGTACCAAGTTCTTTGATAATTCAGCCTTATATCATTTACATGGAGAGTATATTTTTACGCCTACTTGGATGGATAAGATTACCGTAGGTGCCAATGGCCGTATATATACACCTAAATCCAAAGGTACGGTCTTTTCAGATACCTCGGACGTGAAAATCACCAATAAGGAATTCGGTGTTTATGCCGGCTTGGAAAAATCTCTTTTCGATAACAAACTGAAAACACAGGTTGCTTTCCGTACAGATAAGAATGAAAACTTCAAATGGTTGTTTTCCCCAGCGGCCTCTTTGGTTTATACACCTTCGGCCAATAATTTCTTCAGGGTCTCTTTTTCATCTGCTATTCGTAACCCGACACTTTCGGATCAATATCTTTATTTGGATGTGGGAAGGGCAATTCTGTCAGGTAATCTGGATGGTGCCGAAGGTTTGGTAACCGTAGAGTCATTAGGCGAATTCTTTTCAGGTATCAACCTCGATCCTTCCAAATTGGATACTTTCAATATAGCACCGGTACAACCGGAAAGGGTCAACACCCTCGAGGCAGGAGTGAGAACTACGCTTTTTGATAAGGTCTATGTGGATGCGGGTTATTATTATAGTATTTATAAGAATTTCATCGGATATAATATCGGTGTGGATCTGAACTACGATAGGGTCAATAATGTCCTACAGGGATTACAGGCTTATCGATATTCTGCCAACTCTACAAACACAGTAACTACACAGGGAATATCCGTAGGTATAAATTATTATTTCATTGATAATTTTACAATTAATGGTAATTATTCTTGGAATAAACTACTCAAAACAGTTGAAGATGATCCGATAATCCCGGCATTCAATACGCCTGAACATAAATTCAATATAGGTTTTGCAGGGCGTAACCTGAAAATGAAATTGGGTAAGAAATCCATTAATAATATGGGTTTCAATATCAACTATAAATGGGTGGAAGGATTCATCTTTGAAGGATCTCCTCAATTTACAGGCCTTGTACCAACGTATGATATGCTGGATGCACAATTCAATGTATTGATTCCTAAAATTGATACAACGGTAAAAATAGGTGCGTCCAATATTCTGAATAAAAAGAGATTCCAGACCTATGGAGGCCCTAGAATCGGTAGGATGGCTTATATTACGCTGACATATGAACCCAAATAATATTTTCAACTACAAACCATGTATTTATTTTTTCAATAAATTGTTTTATAATGTTTAGAATTAATTTACTTATTACTTTTTTATTTGTTGCTTTTGCTGTGCAACTTAATTATGCCCAAAAGTATATCGACGAAGTCTTTTCCGAGGTAGAGGTGATTTATGATATGACCTATGGTGTAAATGCTACGGTAATCGCTTTTCAACAGGCGGGAGAAGCAATTCCCCAACAACTGAAAATGGATATATATCAACCGGTAGGGGATACGGCACCGGAACGTCCTTTGGCATTGGTATTCCATACAGGAAATTTTCTGCCTCCTGTTCTCAATGGACAAATTGCAGGTTCCAAGCAGGATTCAAGTGTCGTGGAGATATGTACCCGATTGGCTAAAATGGGTTATACTGCTGCTTCGGTAACCTATCGACAAGGGTGGAATCCTTTGGCACAAACACAACCTGAAAGGGCTTTGGGTCTGATCCAAGCTGCTTACAGGGGAATTCAGGATGCCCGTACTTCAGTACGTTTTTTCAAGGAAAACTATGAAAACAATAATGCCTTTAAAATTGATCCGAATCGAATTGTAGCCATCGGTGCCGGAACTGGAGGGTACATAACTTTAGGAATGGCTACATTGGATGATTATAATGAAATTGTCGACACTGAGTTTCCTGCGGGTAAGTTCCTTTTGGATTTACTAGATACTACTGTAGATCCTCCGGTTCCCGGCCAGGATGGAACACCTGAAACACCAATGGTCGTTCCGGTTTATCATGGAGATATAGAAGGAAAGGAATTTGGTGTTGCACCGGATGCTGCCTTCGGTTTTCCTGCCGGAGATACATTGTGTTATGCCAACCATGTTAATCAGAATTCCGAAATCCAGTTGGTCATGAACATAGGAGGTGCTTTAGGAGATTTGTCTTGGTTGGATAATAATAGTACGCCGATTATTTCAGTACAGTCTGCCTATGATCAGTTCGCTCCTTACATCGATGATGTATTAGTCGTACCTACAACGGAAGATGATATTGTTCAGGTACAGGGAAGTTTTGAAGTTGCTAAGAAGCAAGATTTACTTGGTAAAAACGGAACATGGGTAAATGCAATGGTGATTGATTCCTATACAGCGGAAGCTCAAGCCAATTCTGCCACGGCCAATCATGATTTTTATGAAGCTTTATTCCCTATTACAAACCCGGCAAATAGTATAGGGCAAGATGAAGGTGTAGTGATCAACTGGTGGGATCCGAATGCTGCTGCTCCTAATGTCGGACAAGGAGATGGAATTCCTTGGAATCAACTTCCTTATCCATTGGATGGTACTGGTGAGCCAGGAGATACTTACCATACACAAGGTTTGCTATTGAATGAAAATATGTCTGCTGCAAAAGCAAGGGCTAATATCGATAAGATCATCGGTTTCTATGCTCCCCGTGCATATTGTCAATTGAAATTAGGCGAGTTGGATCCAAATGGGGATCCTGGGCATTGTGGTTTGGTTTCTACTGAAAACATCGAAGCGGCTGAAGTTGCTTTGAGTATTGCTCCTAATCCTGCTGATAACGAAATCGTTTTGACAGCTCAAGGAGATTCACCTATCAGAAGTGTACGTATCTTTGATATTACCGGTCGTTCCGTAAGAGAATACCATAGCATAGATAACAATAACTTCAAAGTGAACAGAGGAAATATGCAACCCGGTGCTTACATCATGATGGTAGGCTTCGATGAAGGAGATGTTTCCCAGAAACTGATCCTAAAATAATTTTATCCGAATTAACGGATATGTCAATGGGCTTCCGATAAGTATCGGAAGCCCATTGTTTTTTATGCCGAGCCAAATGGCTTATCCTGCAATGAGATACCCTCCATCGGCAGTATAAATTCCCCCGGTACAATATCCGGCGGCATCGGATGCAAGGAAAACGGCCAATCCGGCCATTTCGTCGGGTTGACCGATTCGGCCGGAAGGCAAATGTGTTTGTAATTGGTTCAATAATGTATCATTCGTCCAAAGAGCCTTGCTGAATTTTGTCTTGATCAATCCCGGGCAAATCGCATTCACCCTGATTTTACTGAAACCCCATTCCTTGGCCTGATTCTGGGTGAGCATCAATAATCCGGATTTACTCACGCTGTATAATCCCAGTCCGAAACCGGGTTTGTGTCCTTCTACCGAACTGATATGGATGATGGAACCGCCGCCTCTTTTCTGCATAATGGGATACACCAGATTACTTAATTGCCAGGGAGCTTTGACATTAATCCCCATTATTTTATCGAAAATGTCATCCGTTGCTTCGTTGACCGGCCCGAATACGGGATTGGTCGCAGCATTATTGACAAGAATATCCACTCCGCTATAGGTCGCAACGGTTTTTTCAACAAGGGCTTCCAATTGCTCCTTCTGTCCTACATGACAAGCAATGCCCGTGGCTTCCAATCCATCATTTCTAAAAGATTGTGCTACTTCATCCACCGCATCCTGATTCCTGCTGCTGATAATGACTTTTGCACCGAATTCGGCCAGACCTCTGGCAATGGCTTCACCGATTCCTTTGCTGGCACCGGTTACTATGGCTACCTTGCCATCTAGACGGAATAAAGGGGAAATTCTATGGTTGGACATAAGAGGTAATTATGAAAAGTTGAAAATGATTATCATGGCGAAGATAAAAATTAGTAACAAGGCTCCAATGAAAAACAATGTGGCTTTTTGGTATGGTTGATAACCCTGTTGGGTACGGACTTCCTTGTACCATTCTTCTTCTCCTTCAAAAGGTTCTTTTCGGGTACTTTTAAGAAGATCTGCTACTTCTTCCATATCCTGTTTTCTGATAAATAGCCTTTCTCCTGCAAGGATGTTTTCTGTAAAAATATTGGAATGGCCATCTGAAAGGAAATGGGGGATTTTATTCGTTCTCAGTAGAGAAACCGCAATCTGAGCTTCTGCCTTATTATTGAAAATACGGGCAACTATGATTTCGTCATCATTGGAAAAGGCATTTCGACCTTCATGATCTTCAGGGAAAAAATCGAGAATATCCTTATCGTCCAATGCCATTATGGAATATTTTAAAATGTTTTTGTTTATCCATTTGAAACAATGGATATATCCAACAAGTTTAATGCCGTTCGATAAGGATTCTTCCACATGAATCAAAATCCGAATCCACCATGACTTCTTTTTGCTCATTACCTAGGTCAACCCGCATTGCTGCGGTATTGGGAGGTCGATCACCTAGATTATGGGCATATAGCAATAATTCATTCTTCCCTTTTTTCAAAGGTAATTCGAATTGGAAAGGTGTATGGCTGACCTTTTTCTTATTTAAAATGATTACCCCGTTGTAAAATACCGAAACGATATCGCCATCTACGAATTTGGCATCTTTGATATCTATTTTAAATGTAGGGTGGCTCGTTTGGAAGTTCCGAAAAGTTTCCACTTTCCGAATATCCGTTGCAGAAAATCTGATACTTTGTCCATCTTCGAATGGTTGGGAATATTCAGGAATGGTGTCTGGTAATTCTTCAGGTATGGGTGCCCTGAAAATATGTAGGCCGTCATGAAAAGTTCCACACCATACCGAACTGTCTTTGGCAAACCGCATTCTTTCGATTCCTGTTTTATGGTTGATGACGGGTAAAAGGTAGGATTCCCATTCTTCTCCATCATAAATGGATATACTGGCATTGAATTGTGTGGAAATAATTCCACGGCCATCGGGAATCGTCATAACATTATGGATAATGTATTGCCATTTTCCATTAATATCATAATGGATAATATCAGGAGCATCCTTGGCCGAGTGCCATCTGCCGTTTTTCATGATATGGAGATATTTGCTGGAATAGGATGCGGCCCATAAATCCCCGTCCTTTCCGAAATCCATTTCATAAATACAGTGTTTGAAAATACGTTCTTCGCTTTTCTGAGAATAACGGCCATTGGCCTGCAACACATATTCATAAACTCCTTTACGAAAAGAAACGATGGCATTTCCATCGGGGCGGAACAGAATATGGAATGGATCTTTGTATCTGTCTTCTATTAATTCGAATTGCCCGTTTCTATAATGATATAGTCTCCCTGTATTGATTGTCGTTCCCACAAGTATGCCCCCTTTGGGATGTCCTCGGATGATCCACGGTTGCTCGCCTTTGATTTCCTTCCTGTCCCAAGTCTTGGTCTTGGTATCGAATAGAATGATATATCCGGTATAACCGGCAATCCATAACACGCCACGATCATCCAAATGCATGCTGTTGAGCCACCAGCTTTGGAACCATTCCTTTGGGAAAGGATAATGATTCCAATCCATCCCATCAAAAGAAAATAAACTTCTGTTGCCGGTGGTGATCCAAGCGAGATCGTTTTTATCATCAAAAAGGATTTCACGGATATGGTTGTCATCTAAGGGACTGTTGATGGAATCGAAGTGGACCCATTCATATTGGCTGAAATCCTGGGCATATGAAGTAGAAATCCCTAGGATTAGAATCAAGCATGTTAGTAGTGTTCTCATGTTTGTAAAGATGACCTAATAAGGTGGAAAGGTGTTTTATCTTTCAAATTTATATAAAATAGATTGATGTTGAATCTTTAATGAAACGATAGGGTTATTAATTTTGTGGTGTATTATTGTAAATAATCATTCAAATCCATTTTATAGATGAACCTCACCGAGGCTAAGAAAGCACTAAAGGAATATTTCGGATATGATGAATTCCGGCCTATGCAGGATCAAATCATCCAAGCAGTATATGATCAAAAAGATGCGATAGTGCTAATGCCGACAGGCGGTGGTAAATCGGTGTGTTTTCAGGTTCCTGCGGTCACCATGCCCGGAACATGTGTTGTCATTTCTCCTTTAATAGCCTTGATGAAGGATCAGGTGGAAGGCCTCCTTTCCAATGGTATTAAAGCAGCATATCTGAACAGTACCTTGGGGACAATGGAATTCATGGCCATTGAAAATGATTTGCTGAGGGGAGAAATTGATTTGTTGTATGTTTCACCTGAAAAAGCCGTTTCATCCGATTTTATCCGCTTGATGCAGAATATAAAGGTGAATCTGGTAGCCATAGATGAAGCGCACTGCATTTCTTCTTGGGGACATGATTTCAGACCGGAATATACACGGTTGAATTTTATCAGGAAGCATTTTCCTAAAATACCGATAATAGCCCTTACGGCAACAGCTGATAAATTGACAAGAAAGGATATTGAACAATTGCTTTTGATGAATGAACCGGAACGGTTTACGGCTTCTTTTGATCGACCCAACCTAAGCCTTACCGTCCGGCCCGGTCGGCAAAGGAAAGAGCAGATAATCGAATTTGTACGCTCGAATTCCGGCAAGGCAGGCATTATTTATTGCCTTAGCCGGAAACAGACAGAAGAACTTTCTTCAAAATTGAACGGAGCAGGCATCAAATCAGCCTACTATCATGCGGGATTGAGTTCCCGGATGCGTTCGGAAGTACAAGAGGATTTCATCAATGACAATGTACCGGTAATTTGTGCAACGATAGCATTCGGAATGGGAATAGACAAATCCAATGTCAGGTGGGTTATTCACTATAATCTTCCGAAGAATATTGAAAGTTATTATCAGGAAATAGGAAGGGCCGGAAGGGATGGAGCTAAAGCAGATACGATTCTGTTTTATAGCTATGCCGATGTTACCATGCTTAGGGATATCATAACGAAAAACAGGGCTGAAAACGAGGAAATCCAATTATCCAAATTGGAACGGATGCAACAATTTGCCGACGCCCTGATTTGCCGCAGGAAAATCCTTTTGAATTATTTTTCCGAGAATACGGATGGCAATTGTGGCAATTGTGATATATGTAAGAATCCTCCTCAGATTTTTGATGGGACTGTTGTGGCTCAAAAAGCATTGTCTGCTATTTATCGGACAAGAGGGAAAACGGGAATGACCTTACTTATAGATATCCTTAGGGGATCTAGACGGAGGGAAATCCAAGAGAGGGGATATGATAAAATCAAAACCTATGGTGCCGGAGCGGAATATTCGATCTATGACTGGCAGACATTCATCCAGCAATTGATTCAATTGGGATTGGTTGAAATAGCTTATGATAGTCATAATCATCTAAGGTTGACAGATGCCAGTGAGGAAGTCCTTTTCAATAATAAAAAAGTAGAATTGGTGAAAATGACCGCCATAATGGAACACAGAACCAAATCTAAGGAAACAACCTACAAAAAGACGAAACGAGAAAGATTGCGGGATGCTTTGTTTGAAAGGCTTAGAGCATTAAGGAAACGATTGGCCCAGAAAAAAGGTGTCCCTCCGTATCTTATTTTTTCTGATGCTTCCCTAGAGGAAATGGCGGCTAGACGTCCTACGAATATTCATGATTTTATGGATATATCAGGAGTAGGTCGGAAAAAACTACAGGATTATGGAAAGGTTTTTATGAAAGAGATTCATGATTACGTATTGGAACAATCGGGGCAGGGAATGAGGATTAAGGGCAGTACTCATTTGATTACCTACGATTATTATAAAAAAGGAATGAACCCCGAGGAAATTGCCGAAGAACGGGGGATGAGTCCTGTTACGATTTACTCTCATTTGGCATCCTTACATGACAAGGGAGAAGATATTGATTTGATGCAGTATATCCCTACTAGGGATTTTGAAAATATACAAGGACTTTGGCAACAGAATAATAAAATCAGTCCGAAGGAAATATATGAAAATAATGAAGGTAGTCTGGAGTATCATGTCATCAGACTATCCTTAAGTGTGTTGAAAAGAAAAGGTAACATGATGTTTTAATGTTAGGGGATTATTTCTGCATTACCCCATCCTTGTAAATGTATTTCTGAAGTACTTCTTCATTTTTGATGCCTCTTTCCATGAACAGGAAATAATAAAAAAGAACATAATGAAAGTAATAGGGATATGGATTGTTTTCATTACTGTTCGAAGTTCTATTTTGGAATAATGTTGATATTAATACTATGTATTATGCACAGTATCAAAAATATGAATTTGATCATTTTTTTCAATAAAAGAAATATATTTTTTATAAAATAATTATCCTTTGTAACTAGAATAGCGAAATCCCTCTTAATCTTTAAGTTAGCTTATGTGATTTCTTTTGTCAAGTCAATAAATCGCATTATATTCGTAGTTGATTCCAACAAGTTTGAATTGAGAAACCACTTACCCGAAAAAATCAGAGAAAACCAATAACCGATTTTTGATTCGTAATGATATCTCCGCTTGAATAATTCATCGGGATAAGTACTATGGACAGTCTAAATGAAATTTAGGCAACTTGAAAACATAAAACAAACGGAAAATATGTTCATTTCACTTCTAGCGAAAGCAAGGCTTCCCCTTATAACCATATTTGTGATCGTATTGTCATTCTTGCACTCAAATGCTCAATTGACAGTAGATAATTCCCAGACGCCTCAACAATTGGTTGAGGATGTATTCTTGGGGGGGGGGATAGCAGTTTCCAATGTTACTTTGACGGCTGCTTATGGTAGGCAATTGGCAGCATTTACCAATGCTAACACCAATCTGGATATCTCAAACGGTATTATGATGAGTACAGGGTATTGTGATGAAATGACAACGACTAATAATGATGATGGCTTTGCTTCTTCCAATCCATTCGATTTTTTTTGTATTCCACAATATGGAGGTTTATGTGGAAATGGTGATGCGGATTTGTCGGCTTTAGTAGGGAATAATGCTACTAATGATGCTGTTGTTTTGGAATTCGATTTCGTACCATTGTCCAATATTGTAAGTTTCAGATACGTTTTCGCTTCAGAAGAGTACAACGAATATGTATGCTCTGACTATAATGACGTATTCGCCTTTTTTCTAAGTGGTGTTTCTACTCCATTGGCTCCGGTTAATATTGCCACGATTCCCGGTACTAATTTGCCTGTTGCTATTAATACTGTAAATAATGGAAGCCCAGGTGCTGCATATGGGTCTAACATTTCGAACTGTCAGGGACAAAGTGGGTCTTTGAATTACTCCAACTTGTTTATAGAGAATCCTCTTGGTTCTCAAATCCAGTTTGATGGTATGACGATTGCAATGGTTGCGGAATATCCGGTCATACCCTGTGAAACCTATCACATTAAATTGGCTTTAGCTGATGTTTTTGATACGAGTTGGGATTCCGGTGTATTTTTGGAAGCCAATAGTTTCTCATCCGAACCGCTTCAAGTAA
>JAHDFN010000039.1:9735-11045 GCA_020628145.1 Saprospiraceae bacterium
GATTCCGGTGTATTTTTGGAAGCCAATAGTTTCTCATCCGAACCGCTTCAAGTAAACGTAATAACGCCCAATAATGACAATACGGTAGTGGAAATCTGTGATGATGCAATGGTCACTTTCACATTGGATGCTCCTGCTACTTCTGATGTAGTCATCCCATTGGATATAACGGGTACGGCTACCAATGGAGTAGATTACAACGGACTTCCTTCTTCCGTGACCATACCTGCCGGACAGACATCCGTTTCAGTGGTCATCACTCCGGTAGATGATGGGATTATGGAAGGGGATGAAACCATAATCGTCGAACTCACAACAAGTGATTGTACTACAGAAACATTTACAATCATCATCGAGGAAGAAATGATCAACCCTGCAGAGAACCTGGCTTGTACTACTACTGATAATAGTATAACATTCACTTGGGATCCTTCCCCTTCTGTTTCCGCTTGGGAAATCAGTTTGGATGGGGGAATGACATGGATTACACCGAATCCGGGGCCTGTTTCACATTTTGTGGGAGGCCTCTCTACAGGAGATATGGTAGAAATCCTAGTAAGGCCTGTTGGAACTTGTTCGGATGCAAATGTGGTTTCCACATCTTGCATAATCGGTTGTAGCCCTTATACAGTGAATATTACGGCAACACCTACTACAGTGTTGGATTGTACTACCGAATCAATAATTTTGAATGCCGGTGCTTATGTAAACTATCAATGGTCTGCCAATGCAGGAGGTGTCAATACCCCCACTGTTTCAGTATCCAATCCCGGAACCTACACTGTAACCGTAACGGACGCAGACGGCTGTACGGGAACCGGTGATATTCAAATCACTTCGGATCCAACTTTGCCTAACGCAATAATCCTTCCTAGTACTGCTGAATTGGATTGTAATACAATCAGTGCTGTACTGAACGGATCGACTTCAACAGGTAGTGGATTGAATTATAATTGGAGTAATAATTCTACAAATCCATCTATTACGGTTAATCAGACAGGGACATATACTTTAACGGTTACTGCGGATAACGGTTGTACCTCGACCGCTTCGGTTACGATCACTCAGGATATTACCCCTCCGATGCCTAATCCTACGGCGAGTGAGCCTGTTTTGGATTGTACGACGTTATCCTCGATATTAAATGCGGGTGGGGGCTATTCATCCTACCAATGGTCTGCGAATGCCGGAGGTGGCAATAACCAGACGGCAACGGTCAATTCCCCGGGTGTTTACACGGTAACGGTAACGGATTCGGGTAACGGCTGTACAGGTACCGGAGAAGTGGAAGTAACACAGGATGACGATGT
>JAHDFN010000039.1:11145-24845 GCA_020628145.1 Saprospiraceae bacterium
CGCAAACGGTGGATGTCAATGCTGCGGGCGTTTATACGGTAACGGTAACGGATACTGTCAATGGTTGTACAGGTACGGGAACAATTACGATTGAGCAGGATCCGGATTCTCCTACAGCTGTTATAGAGCCTTCTTCTCCGGCATTTACATGTGTTGTAGATGAAGTTGTTCTGGATGCGTCCAATTCTACGGGAAGCAACATAACCTATGAGTGGGGGGGAGGAGAATCAACACCATCAATAACCGTTGATGCAACGGGAACATACAATGTAACCATCACCGATGGTGTGAATGGCTGTACTTCCGTATCTTCTTATACTTTGGTAGAAAATACGACACCTCCTGATTTTAATATACTTCCTTCTAATCCATTGATAAATTGTAATATGCCCTGTATTACATTGACCTTAGAGTTGATCCAACCTAGCTCCGTGATAGGTGGGGTAAATTGGAGTAATGGTGCTGCCTCTGATACTTTGCAGGTTTGTCAAGCAGGTACTTACAGTGTAACTGTTACCGACGGTGTCAATGGTTGTACTTCCACATCTTCAGTTGTTGTTGATGAGAATTTTGATATTCCAACGGTATCGCTTTCTTCTTCTGCTGATGAATTCACTTGTCTAATAGATGAAATTACAATAAATGCAATGGGAAGTACGGCCGATTATGCTTGGAGCGATATGGTTTCAACAGGCAGTTCCATTGTTGTTAGTACTCCTGGAGAATATACCGTTACGGCGACTGATCCTGTGAGTGGCTGTACAAGTACGGCTTCTCTTACCATAGGAAATGTTCCGTTTAATGCTACTGAAATAACCGGAGATTTAATCTTGTGTCCGGGAGAAATGACCATATTGGATGCCGGAGCGGGCTTTGATTCCTATGCATGGAATAACGGAGAGGATACGCAAACCATAGAAGTATCAATGGAAGGAGAATATATCGTTACTGTGATGGACGGCGTTTGCCCATCTTCAGATACGGTAATGGTTGTAATGGCGGATAATCCTGTGCCTGTGATTACGGGTAATACGATTATTTGTGAAGGTGAAACTACCCTATTGGATGCCGGTAGTTTTGATAGTTATGTTTGGTCGAATAATGACATGACTTCTACTATCACCGTATCTGATGCAGGTACGTATGAGGTTACTGTAACGAATACGGATGGTTGTACAGGTATGGATATGATTGAGGTACAAGTCAATCCTGCACCTCAATATGGAGTAATAGAAGACACGGCTATATGTATTGGAGATAATATTACAATAGGAACGGTTGACGATGCTTCAACAAATTATGCTTGGACCTCAGATCCTGTTGATTCTTCATTGAATGACAATGTTGGAAATCCTAATGTCATGCCTGATGTGACTACGACTTATATCCTTACGGCAACCAATGGAATTTGTGTGGAAATGGATACGGTAGTCGTCCAGGTTATTGATCCTTCCATTTCTACTTCGGATGTAAGTTCCTGTGGAGATGAAGTGATATTGAATGCTTCAGTCAATCCGGCGGGCGGTATTGTAACTTGGGTTGATGGAGATGGAAATCCGGTAGATACGGGAGAAAGTATTACGGTCAATCCTTCTGTTTCGACTGCTTATACGGCAACGTATGAAGTTCAGGGTTGTACTGTAAGTAGTGTTGCAAATGTAACGGTAGGAGTTGCTCCGAATACAGAACTGACAGCTGATCCGGGAACTGAAATCCAAGAAGGTACATCGGCTACCATCACTTTAACGGGAGCTCCCGATGGCTCTACATTCGTTTGGTCGGGTTCTGATGGTTCCAATCCTTCAGGGGATGAGAGTATAACTGTCAGCCCATCAGGAGAAACTATTTATACGGTTGAAATCACAACACCGGATGGGTGTATCTATTTTGATACTATCACGATTATGGTTATAGGGGCGACTTATGATATTCCTAATGTATTCACACCGAATGGTGATGATGTGAACGATAATTTCAGTGTGGTATATGCACCGGGGGCATTGGAAGTTATTGAGATGAAAATATTTGATCGTTGGGGGGAAGTGGTACACGATTCGGTGGAACCCTGGGATGGTGTCTTCGGCGGTAAGAAATTACCTTCTGATATATATCTATATATGATCCGGGTGAAATTGAACTCCGGAGAGGAAATATTGGAAAAAGGAGATGTTGCCCTAATGAGATAAAATCATAAGGATAATTTTTAAAATCCCCATACGGATTCCGTATGGGGATTTTTTGTAGAACTTGGGTTAGAAATTTTATGAATTGGTGAATCCGTTTATTTGAATTAATTTCGTACCATAATTGGATAAAAATTTTCAGATATGAAATTTGAATTGAACGAAGAACAATTGGCCGTAAGGCAGGCTGCCCGGGATTTTGCCCAGAATGTATTGAAACCCGGTGTAATAGAGCGTGATACCCATATGACTTATCCAAAGGATGAAGTCAGGCAAATGGCTGAATTGGGATTTTTAGGAATGATGGTTGATCCAAAATATGGGGGAGGAGGAATGGATACCTTATCCTATGTATTGGCAATGGAGGAATTGTCCAAAATAGATAACTCCTGTTCTGTTATCATGTCTGTGAATAATTCTTTGGTCTGTTGGGGACTGGAAGAATATGGAAATGAAGAGCAGAAACAAAAATATCTTACAAAATTAGCTACCGGTGAATGGATTGGTGCTTTCTGCCTTTCCGAACCGGAAGCGGGTTCGGATGCTACCAGTCAAAGAACTACGGCAGAAGACAAAGGGGATTACTATCTTTTGAACGGAACCAAGAATTGGATCACCAATGGAGGTACTTCCGATGTTCATTTGGTCATTGCCCAAACCAATCCCGAATTAGGTCATAGGGGGATTAATGTATTCATTGTAGAAACAAAATGGGATGGTGTGAGTATTGGAGCGAAAGAGGACAAATTGGGTATCCGTTCTTCGGATACACATACCATTATGTACACGGATGTGAAAGTCCCTAAGGAAAACCGTATCGGGTCTGATGGTTTCGGATTCAAATTTGCGATGAAAACCTTATCTGGCGGAAGAATAGGAATTGCCGCACAGGCATTGGGGATTGCCGGAGGTGCATATGAACTAGCTCGTAATTATTCAGGAGAAAGAAAAGCCTTCGGTAAACCGATTAACCAACATCAGGCGATTGCTTTCAAGCTGGCAGATATGGCGACTCAAATAGAAGCAGCCAAATTGTTGGTTTACCGATCTGCTTGGATGAAGGATATGCATATGAATTACGACCGAGCTTCCGCAATGGCCAAAGTATTTGCTTCCGAAACGGCTATGTGGGTTTCTACCGAAGCAGTACAGGTACATGGTGGCTATGGTTTTGTAAAGGAATACCATGTAGAACGTTTGATGAGGGATGCTAAAATTACCCAGATTTATGAAGGAACATCCGAAGTACAGCGTATTGTGATTTCAAGAAGTGTTATTAAGGGAGAACCGTTTGAAGTCGTGGTTCCTCCGACTGTAGTGTCATAAAATAAAAACGGCATCTCCTATCAAGGAGATGCCGTTTAATCTTATCATACTTAAAAAAATAAAACATGCCCTATTACACCGATTTGAATAAACTAAACCCCGGTGTGTCTTCGCATATTGCCGAAAGACTTTTATCATTAAAGAAAGGCCTTATAGATTCGGGAGTTCCCAAAAAGTCATTCCATAAACTATTATTGGCAACTTGGAATATCCGTGAATTCGATTCACCATCCTTCGGTCGTAGAACGGATGAATCCATTTATTATATTGCAGAAATCATCTCTCATTTTGACTTGGTTGCCATACAGGAAGTCAGGGATGATTTGGATGGCTTGAGGCGTTTGATGGATGTGTTGGGAAAAAATTGGAAAGTTATTTTTACCGATGTCACCGAAGGCCGGGCCGGCAATAAGGAACGGATGGCCTATATTTTCGATGCTAGGAAAATTGAATTCGGAGGCTTGGCTAGTGAGTTGGTCTTATCTCCTGAAAAGAAATCGGAATTGTCGGGACATCAATGGGCAAGGACACCTTTTGCTGTCGGTTTCCATGCAGGGTGGTATAGGTTCATGTTGGTTTCTGCACATCTGATTTATGGGAAGTCCGGTGCGAATTCGCCTGAACGGGTCAAGGAAATGAAAGTCCTTTCCGATTTTCTTGCCGAAAGATCCGAGAAACAGACTACTTGGTCGGATACGATTGTCTTATTGGGAGATTTCAATATATTCAATACGGAAACAAAAACCTTTGAAGCCCTAGCGGAAAATTTCATGATACCGGATGAAATCATGACCTTGCCGAGTAATATCAAGGGTAACAGGCATTTTGACCAAATTGCTTTCAGAACACCTTATCTCAATGAATTGGTCGGTTCTAAAAGCGGAGTGAAAGCCGGTGTTTTCAATTTCTTCGATTATGTTTTCAAGGAAGACGACGAGCCATTATATGAAAATATGATGGGGGAGAAGTACGAAGGAAAAAGTGAAAAGGCCAAATCTACTTATTATAAGACCTATTTCAGGACACATCAAATGTCGGATCATCTACCGATGTGGATCGAATTGCCGGTAGATAGGAGCCATAATTTTTTGGAGGATATCCAATCCGGAAAATCGGAAAGAGGTGGCGGTAAAAATCCGAATGAACAGATTCGGAATGCGTTTTAAATTTATTCGAATATAAAAAGAAAAGGAGGCTGATGAACAGCCTCCTTCCTTGTAACAATAAAATTAATTTGGAGTTATAACTATTTCAACACCTTAACGACGTATCTATTTTCTGTGTCATCTAAAATTTCAAGGAAATAAATTCCGTTTTTCCATTCTGAAGTATTGATGGATGTTGTCCCTTGTTCAATTTGACTTATCTCCCTTCCCAGGATGTCGATAACCCTTACTGAAAGAATCGAATTATCCGCCGGCCAGTCGATATTCAATGTTCCTTTGATTGGATTCGGATAAAAGGAAAACCCTTCGGGTAAAGTGGAAATATTATCAGTATTGGAATAGGCAATCATTTCCAATGCATCCTCATTCGGTGTCAAGCTGATTCCATTACCCTGTGCCTCGATGCATAATATATCTTCGAACCATGCTTCAAGGATATAATTTACATCTTGAGGAGCGAAGCCATCTATATTATCTTCTATGATAAACCTTACGGTTAATATTTCCCCTGTAATATCCGTCAAGGAGATATGATCGAAACGGGAAATGGCAAAATCGATCCGTCCATATTCCGGATTCAATAAAGGTTTGGTCAATCTCAATAATTCTGCTTTGTCTCCGAAAACGGAATTTGAATAATCGACGGTGATACTGGATTCCTTGATGACTTCAGGATAATTGAAGGCAATGGAAAATGCAATCCCGTAAAGGGAGGAGACGGCGTTATCAGGTTCTCCGATTTTTACCTTGATTTCGACATAGTCATTATAAACCGAACTGGTCTCGGTGAAATCCATTTCCAAATGATAATCACCGTCTGTCTGACTGTTTCTAAGTTGATGGGCAGGTAGTTGATAATTCAGGGCAACGGCAACAGTATCATTCATATCGACAATTCCATTACCATTACAATCTGCATGCATCTGATTTATCCCATCAATAAAAACGCTGTCCCACTCAAAATCTACAGGATGTCCGACCCAGTCAATGGATTGATCTGTCCGGGCCTGTCCGGTATTCCCATAGGCAACACCGATAGATAGGATGTCGTGGTTATTGGCTACACCGTCATAATTGGCATCTCCCGGCCAAATACAATTTTCGGCGGCTACGATTTCCGGAAATTCCACAATGGCGGAACAGATGCCATTTCCGGAAACAACCGTACAGGTGTACAATCCGGGCATAACTACCGTCAAGGTCGAATCCGTACTATTGTCATTCCACATATAAAGATCGTAATCGCCCGAAATGGATAATGTCGTTCCTTCTCCGGGACACAAGACTCCATTGGTAATGGCAAAGGGCGTTGGGAAGTCGATTTCCTCAAACGCCAGAGTGACGGTCGTATCTGCCTGGCAGCCATCCGCATCGGTTACGATGAGTGTGTATGTCCCATTGGTTAAACCCGTCAAATCTTCGGTAGTGGATATTTCATTATTCATATCATCCAACCAGGAATAGGTATAAGTAGGTACTCCTCCGGAGATTGTAGCATCAATAATATAATCCGTATAATCGTTATTGCATGGATCCGGATCTTCGGAAATGATTGAAATATCCAAGGTGTTTTCAAAAACAGGAATCAAGGATTCGGATGTAATCGTGCATCCTGAATCATCTGTAATGGTGACCGTATAGGTGCCTGCTGTTACCAAATTTAGGGTGGGGGACATGGAATTAGTCGCATCACTCCAAACATAATTATAAGGAGGAACTCCTCCGGATGCAGTAGCTTCCAATGTACCGAATTCTTGGAGGCAGTCGGGTGCGGAAATTAAATCTACAGTGGCACTGAGTCTTCCATCTTCCACCAAAATACTATCCAAAGTACCTTCACAACCGTTTTCGGTATCTACAACAGTAACCCAGTAATAACCCGCATTGAGGTTGGACAGTACATTAGGTGAATTGGCGTTATTACTCCAAAGATAGGTATAATTCCCACTGCCTCCACTGACACTGATTCCTATTTCGCCGGTGTAATCCAAGCAACTGAAATCAGGAGTAGTATATTCCAATTGTACATCGATAATGATTTCTTCGATGTCGAAACAAACTTGATTGGAAAGACAACCAGTCGCAATATCATAAGAATAGATACAATAACTACCTGCGGAAACCGGGGTGTTGGGATCTATTATCTGACTTCCATCCCTAAGTTCTGCATAAAAACTACCTTCTGGGAATATTTCATAATCCAATAAAACCTGATCTCCTTCACAAATAGCTTCGGGGAGATTATTGATGGTGATATCGGAAGGCGGTGGAAGAGGGGGATCAAAGACAATTGTTTCTTCCCAGATACAACCTGTTGCCAAATCTGTAATCGTCATCGGATAATTCTGAGAGCTGGTAATAGCAGGACACCAAGTAAAAGGATTTGTAGTGAAAGTAATCGTATTGTTTCCCTCTATGATTTTAGTTTCATAAGAGCCTCCACCGCCTATTGACATATCATAACATCCATTCTGATTGCAATCTGCAGGAGTTTGGGTATCTATAGTTAATGTTGGAGAGAAGAAGGATTCACTTAGAATTGTAATTTCAAAAACATCCACACAATTACTACCGCCTTTAGCAGTAATTGTAACTTGGTAACTACCTGTTGCCAAATTATATTGATTGCCCGGATTATCGTTTCCCGGCAAGAAGGACCAATCATAAAAATAATTAATGGTATCGTTGAAAATCACACTCCCATTGTCTTGATCACAGATTGCCGGATAGGTTTCGAAAGTTATATACGTTCCCGGTTCAGGATAAAACGTCGTATTTATAGATTCCTGAATCTGGGTGTTGTTGGCATCGGTTACGGTAAGATTGGATACCAATACCTCGGGTGCAAGCATATTGGAAAAGGCAATCGTAACGGAATCGCAAGAGCCGGATGTTGTTCCATTTCCGAATTCCCAAGAGCAGATAAGGGGCTCAACCAAACCTTTATATGTATAGGAAAAGGTGACGGAATCCGTTTCGCCACAAACCTCCAATTTATCTGCATTGATGGTGAGAGACTGAGCCGCTCCTTGCGTAGTGGGAATGATAATGCATAGGAGGATGATATATAAGATTCGATACATGATGTCGATTTTTTTGATAGTGTAATGTGGGGTTTAATCTTTGATTTTGAGGAATCGTTTTGTGATGATCCTCTTGCCGTATTTGATATTCAATAAATAAAATCCGGGTTCGAGATGACTGATGTTTAATTGCTTGTAATGTCCTCCTTCAAAATACTTTCCTGTTTCTTCCATTACGGACATTCCCATTGTATTGATGATGGAAAGTGTTACTTCATTTTCTTCTTCTAAAGAAAATTCCAATGTCAGTTCATCTTTGCTTGGTACAGGGTATATCTTGCCGAAAATAAAACCATCAGGTTGAGTCAACCTTAGGTTGGATAGGTATGTGAAATAAAAAGGAGTGGATAAGGCTCCGAAAGTGGTAGAACAGAAAGAACGTAAGCGGTATTCGTATGTAGCCCCGTCATTCAGGTTGTCCAAGTTGATTTGGGTGTCGCCCCCGCTTAATTGTTTCGTAAAAGATCCGGTAGAACCGGATAACCTGTATAGGATTTCATAATCGGTAGCTCCTAATATTTCATCCCATTGTACAAGGATGGAGCCATCTGTTTGAACAGCAGTTGATGATTGTAAAGGGAATGGGCAATCAGTAGCTACAAAATGTTCTGGGGTACTCCAAGCAGACCAAACCCCCTGGCACCAGGATCTGATTTTATATTTATGATGTTTGTGTATGTTTAGATTGCCAATGATGGTATAAGGAGTGAAAACTGTTTTTGTCATCCAGTCTTCTCCGTTCTGTTTGTATCTCATCTGGTATTTTGTCGCTCCCGGCGTTTCATCCCACATGATTCTGACTTTGGTAGGGTCGGTTTGGACTTCTTCACTAAAATTGGAAGGAGGGACACATTCGCAAGTAGCATCAGGAATGAAAATTCCTTCAACGGTTGTACACTGTTCTTCATTGGTGATAGTTACTTCGTAATATTGTCCGGGTATGGGGTCCGGAAGGTTAGGGCCTCTAAAGCCATCATTCCACTCATATCCCCAATCACTGGATGGGGGAGTATTTCCGGTGATATGTATGACCAGGCTTGTGATATAAGTACACCCGAAATTATCTGTTTGGGAAACCGCTTCTATTTCTGCGGTTAAAGGATCCGTTTGGCAACTGCATGCACCGGGTGTCCAATATGCGACTCCATTGAAAAGTTCTGCATAGCAACTATTCGGATAGGTGTTTCCATCACAGCCGCAAACAGGATCGACGATGCCTTGACATACAACACCGGGTTGATCCATTAATTCGGGTTGTATGCATTGGCTATAGCACCATTGGAATGCGATTGAAAACAGAAAAATGGTGTTTGTGAATCTTTTCATTTTGTTATCATTTTAATATTGTTAGGAAGTAAGGGATTGTGCGTTCTGTTTCCTAAAAAGAGATTTGAAGTCCGTATTTCTGAGCTTCAATACAAATTTGGGGTCTTTTATAATGAAAGTAAAGTACTGTTTTTTGAATTTGTCATTTTTATTTTATTTTTTAATTTTGACATTTTTTTGTATAATATTGAAAATCATTGTTTTATAATTTTGTTTTTTTGAATGAAAAAATCAAAGGCCTTCTTGTTGTTAAATGCTCTGGATGAAAAAGAATTGAAGGAATTGGAGCAAATGATGGAATCTTCATTCTTTCATCAGAATGAAGCGATTTCTTCATTATTCACTTACCTTAAGAAAAACCGAGACTCAGCTAATAAAAAAGAATGGTATTCCTTGTATTTCAAAGACAGGGGATATGATGATTTGGTAGTGAGAAGATACTTGTCTTCCTTGAACGGGATTTTGGAAGAGTATCTGACGATAAAGGAATTGAAAGCCCAAAAATATGTGTCGGGCCATCTGCTTTTTTCCGCATTGAGGAAAAGGAGATTGGTCGGGCATCTCAAAAGCAAATCTTCATTCGGTTCTATGGATTTGAAATATAAGGATATGGATTACTCGTCCGATGTTTTTTTGGCAGGTTATCGTTTTTTTTGCGAAAATGATCGTTTGGATTCCGATCTAGATAAAAGGAAGCCGCTGGAAAATATGGAAGAAGGATTATTGTATCTGGACTTATATTACATCGTAGAAAAATTGAGGAACATCTGTGAGATATATAATTCCAAAACGATATTCGAATTGGAAAATATATCCTACTTGAATGAAGAGGTCATCGAACTTGCGAAGCAAGCTCCTTTTAATGCTTATCCACAGGTTCGTTTATATTCATTTCTGCTGGAAACGATCCGTTCGGAAAATAATGAGGAAGCCTTTAGGGTTTTACAAAAACTGGCTGATGAACACGGGACCTTGTTGTCTCGAACAGAAGAAAGGGATGTCTATTTGGTTTTGGTGAATTATTGTATCCGTAATATCAATAAGGGCGTATCCGGAAGTTTGGAAGAATGTTTTCGGATTTATAAAATCATGGAAAAAAAGAATCTCCTTATCAAAGGAAAATTTCTTTCCCCCTGGACGTATAAAAATATTATTACGGCTGCACTGCGATTGAATGAAACGGAATGGACTCGTCAGTTCATCCGTAGTCATAAGGAAAAATTATCAGAAGAGCATCGGGAGAATGCGTACAATTATAATCTGGCTAAATATAATTTCCATTTAGGGAATTATGATAAGGTATTGGATTATTTGCAAAAGGTAGAATATGAAGATGTTTTCTACGGTTTGGATGCCCGTTCGCTGATGATGAAAGTATTTTATCTCGATAATGAAATGGAAGCACTTTATAGTTTGACGGATAGTTTCAGGATTTATCTCAGAAGGAAAAAGAAAATTCCTAAGGAGAGGAGAAAAACATATTTGAATTTTATAAAATTCATCAGAAAATTAATTAAACTCAGTCCGAGGGATTATCCGGGGTTGAGGAAATTGCGAAACGATATCCAAGCAACGGATAAGGTAGCAGATCGTATTTGGATTTTAGGAGAAGTGGAAAATAAAATCCGGAAAGTGGAAGCGGTTTATAAAAATTAATCAACCTGAACCCAGCAATAATAATCCTCCTCCGAAAGTCAGGAAAGTGACCAATAAAATAACAAAGGTGTATCCCATTATTTTTCGCATATCCAAATTGGCAATCGCCAATAATGGAATCGTCCAGAACGGTTGGATCATATTCGTCCATTGATCGCCGTAGGCGACGCCCATTACGATAACGGAATAATCCGTACCCAGCCGTTGTGCCGCATCTATGAATACCGGCCCCTGTACCACCCATTGTCCGCCGCCCGAAGGAACGAACATATTGACCACTCCGCTGGAAATAAAAGCCCAAAAAGAAAGGGTCTCCGCTGTAGCGATATGAGTAAATCCATCCGACATGATTTGAACGAGTCCCGCATCTTTTATTAATCCCATGATGCCGGCATAAAAAGGATATTGCAATAAAATCGGCCCGAGTAAACGGCTTGCATTTCCGACCAGTTCCACATAATGTTTAGGCGAACGGGCAAGTAACATTCCCAGGGCAAGGAAAGTCCAATTGACAATATTGAGATTCAGGTTGAAGCCTTTGGTATAAAACCAATAAATCAGATAAGCGGTAACCATTATCCCGAAAATCAGAATTAATATTTTACTGTTATCGAATCGATCTCCGACAGTATTCCGACCTTCGGTTTGTAGGACGGGTTCTGTTGTCGCTACGGTTTCTAAGGAAATCTCATCTGTTTCCTGTTGCATCTTTTTTCTGATTTTTTCTTTTTCCCCGACTGCTTTTTCTATCGTTTCTGCCTTGAGTTTGAAAACATCTTTTTCGTCCGGGTGCATTAAGGGACAAATTAAGGAAATGGCAATCAAGGTCACTGCTGCAATAGCCATGTTCCATGAAGTGAAAACCGTTTCCGTTACGGGAATAATACCCATCACATCTTCCAGTATATGCCCGGGGGTGGCTACGAACAATGCGGAACTACTGGAATATCCCATATGCCAAATAACGAACCCGGCATAGGCACTGGCGACCAAGAGCGGGTAGTGGATATTCAATCCTTTTTTATCTCCCTCGATGGCAACTTGCCGGGCGATGATAGCTCCAACGACCAAGCCTAGGGACCAGGCGAATAAATTAGCCAGTCCCGAAATAAAAGTCACTAATAAATAGGCTTGGAATTCGCTTTTGGGAATTCGAGCCAGTCGGGATAATGAACGACGGACAATATCTGTATGGGCTAAGGCGTGGGCGGTTATCAAGGTGATACTTAGTTGTGCCATGAAGCTCAAAAGTGCGGATAATCCTCCTCCCCAGGCATTGACCGCTTCGATGGGTTTTATATCGGTTAGGCCGAAGGCCAATAAAAAAGTAAGGAGTGTCAGGAGTATTACGAATACGAATGGATCAGGGTAGTATTTTTCAACGAAAGTGACGAACGGTCGGGATAATTTTTGGAATATTTTCATAAGATTTTTTTCTTTCTTTTTTGATGTTGATCCATTAGCATTTTTCAGAATTATTGTCCAATTCCCAAAAAGTATCTTCTTTATTTTCTTCGGGTCTGTCTTTGCAAGGGAAATCTTTTTCTACCAGAATATGTAGTTTTTCATTTTCATTGATTTCGTTTTCAGTTTCCATGCTCACTTGATCCGAATTGGCCCAGACCATTGCTTTGACTTCAGGCAATAAAACTTTGATTTCATTTTTTTCAAAATGGGCATTCAGGAAATCCACATCTGCAATATAGAGTGAAAATGAAAATGTTGAAATACCGAAATTCACATAACTGGAAATGAATTTTTCTTCTACCAGTTTTTTCAATTCCGATTTTCGGATTCGGATTCTAATGCTATTGTCGGTACATCTTAACTTCATGAAAAAATATTTAATACAATGATGTTGGGTCAGGGATGGGCGGAAACCCAAACCGCACCGTCTTCAAAAAATTCCTTTTTCCAAATCGGAACCGTTTTTTTTAGCCGATCCATGGCAAACTCACAAGCAGCAAATGCAGCCTTGCGGTGAGGGGCGGATACGGCAATCACAACCGGTATTTCACCTATGGATAAATTTCCTGTTCTATGATAAATGGCAACGGAATTAATTTCGAAATCAAATAGGATTTGTTCTGCAATTTTCCGCATTTCCGATAGGGCCATTTTTTCATAAGCTTCGAATTCCAATCGGATGACTTTTTTTCCTTTTGTTTGATTCCTAACCGTTCCTACGAAAGTGACGATGCCTCCTGCTTGTTCGGCACGAACAAAATCAACCGCTTTTTCGAGGGATAATTTTTCATTTGTTAATATGATATCGATTACCTTCATCCGCCGGCTACTGGTGGTATTAATGCAATTTCATCTCCTTCTTGGAGTAATAAATCCAAATCCCCATAATTCTCATTAACGGCAATCATTAAAGAAGTTAATAATTCCAATTTAGGGTAATCCTTCTTTAAAAGTATTTTTAAATCACGAACACGACAAGGAGTTTCGACTTTCAGCTTCAAGCTTTTGTTTCCAATGATATCCTTCGTGATTCCGAATGCCAGAATTTCTATTTCCATTTTCGAATTTCCTATCTTTAGACCATGAAAGCGAAGATAGGGATAATAAATGTATCGGATAGGGCCAGTCAGGGAATCTATGAGGATTTGCCCGGTAAGGCTGTTCTTGCGACATTGGGGGATTATTTGATTTCCAAATGGGAATATGAATATGCGGTTATTCCCGATGAACAGGATTTGTTGGAAGGGAAAATGATCGAAATGGCCGATGAGAAAAAGTGTTGTCTGATAATTACAACAGGAGGGACAGGTCCGGCAAGAAGGGATGTGACTCCGGAAGCAACGGAAGCGGTATGCCAAAAAATGATGCCGGGATTCGGGGAATTAATGAGAATGGAAAGTTTGAAATTCGTTCCTACGGCCATTCTTTCCCGCCAGACCGCAGGGATTAGGAATAATACATTAATCATTAATTTGCCCGGTAAACCCAAGGCG
>JAHDFN010000298.1:0-1903 GCA_020628145.1 Saprospiraceae bacterium
GAATTCAAAAGTATTCTTATTGAGACTGCAACACCTATCGATAATAAACATAGGAAGGTCAACGCACATGAAGCGGTAAAAGCAGCCAAAAAAGAATTATTGGGATAAATATATTTTTGAAGAAAATCTCCCTGCCCAATTCATCGGCAGGGAGATTATTTTTTTAATCACCGAACGACCAATTTCCTAGTGGAAATACCGGTATCATCCATCAGGCTTACCAGATAAATTCCAGATGGCAACATCGACACATTCATCTTATAATTTCCTCGGAAACGTACATCATTTACAGAGAGGACTTCCCTGTCCGAAATATCCGTAATCGATATTTTTTGGTGAACCGTGAATGCTTCTTCACCTTGAATACAATCCCCATTGATTCAAAGTCTCAGGACACCCATTTCCTTTTAAACCATAACCATTGCAATAAACCTCTTGAGGTCACATAAACCAACATGGCGGCCCATAATCCATGATTATCGAATTGTTGTAAAAAGAAATAAGACAAGACAAAAGCGACCAAGGAAAGGAACATCGTGTCACGCATGGCTTTCCCGGCTGTCAATCCTACAAAAATCCCATCCCAGATATAGGATGCAAATGCCAACAAGGGATAAATAATGATCCATATCAGATACTCGGAGCCGTTTTGGAGTACGGTTTCTTCATCCGTAAAAATCCGAAGTAAATAATTATCTCCCAACAAAAAGAATAACGAAAATAAAACAGCCAGTCCCCCACCCCAAACAAATGAAAGCCGAATGGATTGATTTTTTTTGTTTTCGTTTTTTTCTCCATGATATTTTCCTACCAGACTTTCGGAGGCAAAAGCAAAACCATCTACTGCGTAAGACATCCAATTGACATACTGCATGAATACCTGATTAATTGCTAAGACCGTCACGCCCATCATCGAAGAACGATTAAAGAAAAAACCGAAGGCCGTAATCAGGCAAATCGTCCGGATAAAAATATCACGATTGATTGTAAAAAAAGATTTCAGGGCATCCCATTGGACAATTAATTTCCATGTCAATTTCCGGGCATGACTTGCGTATTTGTAATAAAATAAAAACACAGCTATTATTAATCCAATGTATTGTGCAATGACCGTCCCCCAAGCCACACCTGACAACCCCATCCCATTTTCACGAACGAAATAAATACTCAATAAAATATTGGAAACATTAATAACCAATGTCAACATCAAAGGGTAAATAGCATTCTGCATTCCGAAAAACCAACCCATCATTACCATTAATCCCAAAGCAGCCGGTGCTGCCCAAATACGTATTTTAAAATATTCTGAAATCAAAGGGATGGTTTCAGAATCTGCCGCCACCAACCAAAGACTAACTTGTTCCAAAGGAATTTGTAAAAGGATAAAAACAAAAGCGACGAAAAATGCAACTGTGATTCCCCTTCCGAAAATTCCGGCCATTTCATTTTCATCCTTCCGACCAAATGCCTGAGCGGTCATACCCGTCGTCCCCATTCGCAAAAAACCGAACCCCCAATAAAGGAAATTGAAAATCATCGCTCCTAAACCTACCGCACCGATATAGGCTGCAGATTTCCCAAAGCCCATCAGTGCCGTATCTACGGAACTTAATAACGGCACGGACACATTACTCAGAATATTCGGAATGGCTAATCTGAGTATTTCATTATTTATATTTCCCTTATTCATGACAAGGGTTAAAGATGTGCTTTTCAATTAAAATATCCATATTTTTGCAGCAAATAAATCAAACAAAGATGGAGGAGAAAAAGGTCAGTGAATCAAAAACCATCATGACAGAAATGATCATGCCTAACGATACCAACCCGCTGGGCAATTTGATGGGAGGCAATTTATTGCGTTGGATGGATATCGCCGGGGGAATTTGTGCAGGAAAACATT
>JAHDFN010000298.1:1913-4105 GCA_020628145.1 Saprospiraceae bacterium
AACACACCGTTACAGCATCGGTAGATCACGTCTCTTTCCAAAAACCCATTCTTGTCGGTGATGTCATCACAATTGAGGCAACTGCAACAAGGGCTTTTAATACCTCGGTTGAAATTTATGTGGAGGTATTTGCAGCAGACATAAAAGGCAAAAACAATAGACTTTGCAATAATGCATATTATACTTTCGTTGCCCTGGATGACGAAACCAAAAAGCCAACCAAAGTCCCACCTGTCCTTCCGCTTTCCAATGAAGAACAGGAGCAATTCGAAGGAGCTATGAGGAGAAGAGAAGTCAGACTTATTTTAAGTAAAAGACTTAAGCCAGAGGATGCCTCCAATCTCAAGGAATTATTTGCAGGAAAATAAAACCGCATTTATTCTCCCTGAACTTTTTCGGTAATGAGCTGTTGAAAAGGAAAATTATTTCATCATGAGGGCATTCGTTTTCTTATTGTTTCCAATTATACTTTTTTCCTGTTCCCTTCAAAAAACAGAAACGGCAACTACATCCACAAACACACAATCTAAATTAGAAATTCAAAATGGATCGGTTGACGTCGATTGGAAAATCATAAGAAAAACCCCTGAAGAATGGAAGTCGGAATTATCCGATATCGAATACCATGTTCTTCGTGAAAAGGGAACGGAAAGACCCGGCACCGGCGATTTACTGAACAACAAGAAAAAAGGCGTCTATACCTGTAGGGGATGTCAACTGCCTCTTTTTCATTCCAATACCAAATTCGATTCCGGAACCGGTTGGCCGAGTTATTATCAACCAATTAAAAAAGGAAATGTCGTGGAAGAAACGGATATGTCACACGGCATGGTACGAGTTGAAGTTTTATGTGGAAGGTGCGATGGCCACCTTGGCCATGTATTTGAAGACGGCCCTGAACCGACAGGGTTAAGATATTGCATCAATTCCGTCTCTCTTGATTTCATAGAAGAATGATTCTTTAATAAAAGCCTAACGATTTGTTAAGCGACCTCCGAAGCTTTCATCCCAAGCAATAAGGTATTTAATTTGGGCAGTCATGAGTCGCTTAAAAAAACACTGCATCAAAGGGTTAATCTTTTTCACTATTTCATTTTCTTTACTATCCTGTAAAGATCAGCAACCGGTATGGGAGGAAAATGTATTCTTTCCCGATCATGAAAAATTAAAATCGGGTGTCGTCAACAAATATTATATCCATTATTATTCCAATGACAGATTCGAATCAAGCACAGATATAGAATATCAGGAATACATCATAAAAGATGAAAAAAGAATTATATTAAAAACCTATAATGCCGGGTTGGAATTAACCAACCAAATGAATCTCATTTACGAAGACCAACAATTCAATATAGAAAAGGAATTCACCACATTCAGGAATGATAGCATTTACAAAACAATACCCCATAAAACCATGATAAACATAAAAAGGGATTCTTTCGAATACGGGTATGAATTCGAATTTGAAAATATTGTAAAAAGAAAACATTCTAAAAAGAGTATATTCCTAAAAGATACAATAATAGAAAATTCAAAATCAAAAATTATTTCCGCCCAATACAACACCGAAAATTATTTCTTATCCAACAACGACACCACCATTACCAATTCCGAACAAAAAGAATATTACGTTTCCGGCCTAGGATTATTTGAAAAAAAAGGAAACAACAACAAGGGTGACTTCCATGTGGAATTAATTGAACAAATATCAAAATCGGCATTTGAAAAAAGAAGAAAAAATGATTTTAAAAAAACCCCTGACCTCCCTATAGATAAAATAAAATCCGAAAATCCTTCTTTTTATTTCTGTGATCCAAATGCATTCGTTTTCGACTATTATTATGGAAAAGAAAAAGGTGGGATTGCAGGTGGAAAAAAATCCCTATGGCTGGTTTTAAAAAAAGAATTAAACCCTGATTTATTAAACGACATAACAGGTTGTATTACATTCCGAATCATCATTAACTGTGAGGGGGAAATCGGATGGATGAATCACGAAACATACACTTTGGATTACCAACCTACAACCTTCCCAATTAAAGCAACAGAACACCTTCACTCCATTCTTGCAAATCAGAATTTTTGGAAACCTTCCCTTATTCAGGACGAACACAAAGACACTTATATCTATCTCACATTTAAAATAAAAAATGGTAAAATTATCGAAATACTACCCTAATTTCTTCATC
>JAHDFN010000040.1 GCA_020628145.1 Saprospiraceae bacterium
AATAGGAGAATTGATGAGTATTTATTGTGCCAACGAATACCAGGTTCAAATATTCAAGCACCTTCGGAAATTCCTCAAACCGGAAGGAAAACTCATTCCTGAAAAAATCATCAACCTCGCCCAGTTGACATATGCCCATTTTGAAAAAGGACATAAGCATTTTCCGATTCTTTTTACACGGCACTGGCCGGAATTATTGTCTTCACAAGGCTTGGTCAATACGATTGATCTATACCATGAAGAAGCATTGCACATCCGAACCGAAACGGAATTAACACCATACTTAAGTGGAACTTCTAATTCTATCCTTATGCATTCCCTTATAGAATTAGCGGAAGGAATTAATTTTACCGGAACGGATTCCCTGATGCCTCCTACTGCCATGAAATTGGAAGACGAAGTCAAATTAACCGCAAGTCAGAAAGTAACGCTCCATTCCGATTTCCAATATGGGACGAATCTCGATATTGCAAAATTCCATGTAGGCTAAAATGGATAATTTCGTTATTGTTGTTTTTATTGTCGTCATCGTTTTTATATTTTTTTCATTCGGCTCGATGATTTTTTTCCTAGTCTATTTTCTTTTTATCAGAAAAGGGCCGGGCAAGGAGAAATTGGCATCGGAAGCAGAAACATATCTTAAAAGTTATGAAAAAAAGATAAAACCTTTTACCGGCTTGGAAAAATTGACGGATTATGCCAGACGTTACGTTAAAAGAAACGGATTCAATGGTGAAAAAATGAAAGCCCTCCTAGTGGATGAAAACGGCCAACCGGTCGTTGCTTTTGCTTGGAGGGACTACGGCCCTATTTATACGGAAGGACAACTCTATGCCAAGACGAGTGAAAAAACCCTCTATATGGATTATAATTCTTCAGGAGTGAAAATAAGCGTGGATGGAACTTATGCTTTTCATTTCAGTTTTGGAACAAACCGGGTAAGGGATGCCGTCAGTAATGATACGATTGCCGCATACAAACGGAACGACGGAACCGTTTCTTCATTCAATATCGATGTCTTCGGATTCGAATTCGAATTTTTTGAAAAAAATACGAACAAGCACCATCAGGTATTTTTCAAGGATGGCCATTATGCCGAAATCACTAATCCCGCAACCCCGGATAATCGTATTCTAGCCGTTTCCAATATCGATGGGGATTTGACCGAGGATCAGAAAAACCTATTGTTGGCTCTGGTGATTTTCGAAGTAGCACAGGTTTGCCACTAGGTATTTTTTATTCTACGACATTAATATCGAAACCGATAATATCCCGCCAGCCTTCTCCCACATGCTCATCATCCAAGGCAAAAGGTGTAACATGATGCCACAAATCCGTTCCGTGGATAATTTCATCCCGGCTGTCTCCTTGGAAAATAAATTCGCCGGGTTGTAGCGTATGGCTGAAAATAATTTCCTTGCTGCCGTCTTCGAGTTTTTCGATGACCTGACTTTTACCTCCCGTTACATTTTTCCGATTGATCACCAAAGCCGAAACAATATAATCCGCTCCATCCTCGTGTGCCCCTTCCGGGGAATTATTCCCCGGTTGTAAAGGACGGGCCTTCACACTCATGAAATGTCCGACCATTTCTATTTTTTCCATATTAGGCCGTACTTCCTTCACGATTCTAAAAACATGAATCATCCAATGATAGAACAGGATATTCTCTACATGTTCTGCCGGGGATTCTTCAAAAACACGGGGCAGGGATCTATAATCATCCCCATCTACCTCTTGTGCAAATTGCTCTACTTTTTTTCTTTGCACCGAGTATCCTTCTTCATTTTTCGAAATAAGGAATCTGCAAACGGATCTCCTTCGCCACGGCTTTATTTTTTCGAATTCGGATTTCTGGATTTCATCCAAGCGACTTGTCCACTCCTTAAATGAATCCAAATTGATTTCTCCTAAATAATAGGATTTGAACAACTGCCGGATTTTGTTTTTTTCTTCCGGAAAAACCTTTTTTAAAAATTCGACCCTTAATCTTCTAGGGTCATAGGGGTCCCAGGGGAGTTCTTCAAAAAAAGAGGAAAAAGTATCTACGAATTTTCTTTGATCCATTCCCAGAGTCCTCAGGTTGGAAACGCGGATCGGGGAAAAAACATCTCTTCCGATAATATCGGAAATATCTTTTTCACATAGCGGAAAAAACAACCGGTGAGGCATAGGCAATTTTATTTTATGTTGACAATTTAAGACTAATCCGCCGGTTACACAAATCAGATTATTTGCAGATTTCCTCTAGCTCCAATCCATAATCATATTGCAAATCTTCATGTAGCTTATTGATGGCTTTACGGATATATTCTATTTGTCTGGAATAAATATTGGAAAGCACCCTGTTCTTTTTTATCGAAGGATTAAATGTTTTCATACATTGGCAAAAATAAAGGAGTATTTCTACTTCCGTTTCTTTATTTTGAGAATAACGGATATATTTTTTTGCTGCCCTCAAAATTTTACGGATACTCTTTTTCATAAAATAATAACTCTTCCGATTTACTTGTTCGAATTCAATATCGATTTCCCTCTTCACACTTTCAACATATCCACTTTCATCTTGAGATTCATAAATCAGGTAGGTAAGTAGTTCTTTATTTTCTTTTTTGAACTTAGATAATCGAAGACATATATCGACCAAATCTTTTTGGGAGTATTCAGATAATTCTGTTTTCAATTCTTTTACGGTTGCTGCCTTCATCTGTCTGTTTTATGAAATTATTGAAGAATCGCTTGCCATCAAATTACCGGATCATTTTTCAATAACGTCCATTCTTAAAAAAGGTAATCGGACTTGAAGGATTGAATTTTTTCCAACGCCTTTCTTCCCGTTCCAACAAGGATTGGAATTTATGTGGAAGGGAAATGGAAAAATTCATCTTTTTTTTCAAAACAGGATGTTCGAATGTTAAGCCGACAGCTGCTAGAAAAAGTCCTTTATTCCGTAAGATATTACCCTTCTTTCCATATAACTTATCGCCAACAATAGGATGACCCGATTGGGATAAATGGATGCGTATTTGATGAGTCCTTCCCGTTTTTGGAAATAATTTCAATAACGAAAGGTGTTCGTTTTTCAATGAAGGTATTGTCAAAACCATTTCGGAACGTGTAAAAGCGGTCTGCCCTTTAATTTCGGAGTCCATAATAAAATTCCTTTCGATTTTTCCTTGTACGATTGCGCTGTATTCTTTGAGGATTTTCCTTTTTTCAAACTGACGGTACAACTCCATTCGGGCATTGATCGTCTTGGCAATTAAAAGCAGACCTTCAGTTGGGGCATCCAAACGGTGGACAGGAACCGGTCTTTCCAATTTCGATTTTTCAGTTGACTCCTTCAGGTTGAATGGAAGACAATTGGCTACCGTTTTGAATTGGTTACCGCTGGCCACCATGCCCGCCGGTTTATATATGACGGCCATGTGATTATCTTCAAAAAGAATGGAGATTTTTCTTTCATATACCTTTGGGGGCTTCCCCAATCCCGATATTAATGTAATCTCATCTCCCGCTTTCAACCATCTTCCACTTTCCACCTTTTGGCCGTTCAAAAGTAAACGACCTTTTGCTATGGCTTTTTTGACACCGGCCTTAGCGGGCAGTTCTTCAAATAGACCTAAACAATAATCTAAAAAACGTTGTTTTCCATCGCAACTCCTTACACAATGCCGATGTAATAATGTCGAACGGGGTTCCATTAGAATTTATTCACGCCCAAGGCAATATTCAATACCTCCTCCATTCTATCCACATAATGGAATTCCAAGCCTTCAATGTAAGTGCTCTCAATCTCATCCACATGTTTTTTATTCTCTTTACAAAGAATAATCTCCTTCATTCCCGCTCTTTTTGCCGCTAGGATTTTTTCCTTAATTCCACCTACGGGAAGTACTTTGCCCCTAAGGGTGATCTCTCCTGTCATGGCTAAATGGGATTTGATGGGCTTTCCTGTAAAGACAGAAGCAATAGCCGTCATCATTGTAATACCTGCTGATGGACCATCCTTAGGAATCGCTCCTTCCGGAACATGGATATGCAGATCCCTGCCTTCGAAATCTTCGGGCTTCAATCCGATGAGATTACTTTGTGCCTTGATGAAACTAAAAGCCGTTGAAGCGGATTCCTTCATTACGTCACCAAGATTTCCTGTCAGGGTCATCCCTCCCTTGCCTTTACTCAAACTTGTTTCTATGAATAGTATATCTCCCCCCACGGAAGTCCAAGCCAGACCGACGGCAACACCGGGTACCTGTGCCTCGGTATAAAGTTCATTCGAAAATTTCTGAGGGCCGAGAATCTCCCTGATGTATTTGGGTTTCAATTCCTTTTCGTATTCCTCTTCCATGGCAACCTTCTTGGCATAATGCCGCATTACTGCATCTACTTGTCGCTTAAGAGAACGAACACCGGATTCCTTGGTGTATTCACTAACGATTTTCATCATCGCAGAATCATTAATGACAACTTGTTCTTTTTTCAGCCCATGTTCTTCCAGCGATTCGGGAATAAGATGCCTTTTTGCGATTTCGATTTTTTCTTCTATGGAATAACCGCTTACTTGCAGGATTTCCATCCGATCCAATAATGCCGGTTGGATAGTATTCAAAGAATTGGATGTGGCGATGAATAATACTTTGGAAAGGTCGTATTCCAAATCCAAATAATTATCAAAAAAAGTAGTGTTTTGTTCGGGGTCCAAGACCTCCAATAAAGCAGAGGAGGGATCTCCCCTGAAATCTTTTCCGACTTTATCTATTTCATCTAAAATGAAAACGGGGTTGGATGACTTGGCTTTACGCAATGACTTGATAATCCTACCCGGCATGGCACCAATATAGGTTTTCCGATGCCCCCTGATTTCGGATTCATCTGATAATCCTCCTAAAGACATCCGTACATATTTCCGATCCAGAGCCTTTGCTATGGATTTACCCAAAGAAGTTTTTCCGACCCCCGGAGGGCCTACTAGGCAAAGGATGGGGGCTTTCATATCGCCCTTGAGTTTCAACACGGCCAAATGTTCCAAAATTCTCTCCTTGACTTTTTCCAAACCGAAATGATCAGAGTCCAATACTTTCTTCACATTGTTCAAATCGAAATTGTCTTCGGTGTATTCTCCCCAAGGAAGGTCAAGCATAGTCTCCACCCAATTCATCATCACAGAATATTCGGCGACCTGTGGGTTAATCCTTTTTATTTTATTGATTTCTTTATCGAAAACTTTCTGGATGGCTTCGCCCCAGTTTTTATCCTTGGCTCTTTTAATAAATTCTGCCAATTCGTTGGCTTGGGGATTCTGCCCCAATTCTTCTTGTATGGTCTTCAGTTGCTGATTTAGAAAATATTCTTTTTGTTGTTTTTCGATATCTCCCCTGACTTTGTTTTCAAGCTTGTCCTTGATTTTCAACAACTGGAGTTCACCATCCATATGTTTCAGGACAATCTGTGCTTTTTCATACAAATCATCTACCATCAGGATTTCCTGCTTAGCCGGTACATCTACCCTTAGGTTTGAAGCGACAAAATTGATTTTGAAAGCCTTATTGTTAATTCCCTTGAACATCATATTAGCCTCGGAGGGAATATGGGGCGACAGTTTGATAATCTGCTCTGCCCGTTCCATTATGGCTTGTATCGCTGCTTCCAGTTCAATGCTATTGGGATCTCCTTTCTCATCCAATAATTCGATAGAACCTTCTAACATAGGTTCGGTGCGAATCATATTCTTCAATCGGAATCTTTTCTTCCCCTGTAATATAGCCGTCAGCGTACCATCAGGTAATTTGAGCATTTTTACTATCTTGGCGATAGCACCTACGGGATAGAGATCATCTGCATCGGGATGTTCTATCTCCATATCCATTTGGGATAATACACCGATGAAACGATCTCCTTTATATGCCTTATTAATGGCTTTTATGGATTTGTCCCTACCTACGGTTATCGGTATGATCACCCCGGGGAAGAGAACTGTATTTTTTAATGCTAACAAGGGGAGGGTTTCCGGAAAATTCTCCTTGACCAAAACATCCTCTTCTTCGTCTATTGAAAACATGGACATGAAGTCCACTTCTTCTTCAGGCATCAATGAAAATTCTATATCTTCAAACATATACTGATTTGATTATGGGAACATCTACATGTTCCGGATTGAAACTCAATCATGGAAACAATAGTTTGTAATCATGCCAATTTGACATCAAAAAGTATATTATCCCCATCAAATATTGGTGCGTGTATTAGGTCAATATCCATGCCGGTGGAAAAAAGCATCCGAACAGTGGAATAATGTAAACATATTCAAGAAAAATTGCCAGTGTAAGTAGGTAAAAAAGCCATTTTGTCAGGTCATGGCAAATCAATAACCATAGACGATGACACCGTTTTTCATTCGTGGTTCAAACCATGTGGACTTAGGAGGCAATGTAACTCCGGAATTGGTGATTTTCAAAAATTCTTCCCAAGTGACCGGAGGGAGTATGAATGCGGCTCTATTTTCTACCCCTGCCAATCTCTCTTTAATACCATTTATGCCTTGTGGCCCTTCGATATATTTAACTCGTCGATCTGTAGAAATATCCTCAACAGCAAAAATATTGGCCAATACTTCCTTATTCAATAAATTGACATCGAGCAGTCCTATCGTTGAATCATATTTTTTGAGGATTTTGGGTCTCCAACACAAAGAAAACCACTCATCTCCCTGAGCCATGACGATTTCGTGTTTGTTTTTCGGTTTACGGGGTTTTTCAAGTAATTGGACATTGAATTTTCTAGAAAGGAGTGCCATTAATACCATCGGCGAGAAATTATCAAATTCCACAATCCGGTTGTAATCATGGATTTCCAATTCCTTAGTAGAAAAAAGGCTGCAAAGAAAATAATTGTAACTCTCCGGCGGGTTATTTCTTTTCTTGGACCTTTTCTGAAGTAATGTGGATGTCGCTAGTCTATGATGACCATCGGCGACATAAGTATGAGGTACTTTTTTTTCGAATAGTTGCTGCAATTTTAAAATTGTTTTGCGATTCGTTATGGCATATATGCGATGTTTTTCATTCTCTTCCTCAAAATCAATTTCGAAAATGGGTTCCGACTTGTTTTTGAAATTCTTGAGTAGCTCTGTAATTAAGGGGACTTCCGGATATGTTAACAAAACAGGTTTGACCATTGCATTCCTTTCTAGGGTCAGCAGCATCATTTTTTGTTCCTTAGTGGCTAGGGTGTGTTCATGTTTGATTACTTTTCCATTACTGATATCCTTAACAGGCATTCGACAAATAATACCAATCCTTTTTTTTTGAGTGGATATCATTTCATAGATATAAATACCTTCACTGCTGATTTTTTGAAAAAATCCTCCTTTATAGAATTCGGGGTAATTCCTTTTGACCTCCCCGAAAAATACGTCCGATGAGGTAATGAGTTCCAGCTCAGGCCGGATAGCTTGGAAAGGCTTGATTAAAGTCATGTTGGTCAAGTTCTGCTTTGGCACAAGATAGGGCTTATGCTCCTTTTTCCAATAAGCTTTTATGTACTTATTTTTTCGGATTCTTTTTATATCCCTCAAATTTTTCATCGGCTCTCAATAAGGGAAGTCCTGCATTTTCCCTGATTTGCCTTTTCAGTTCATTCAGGTCTATCCTTTCATTTTCCACCGTGGTTGTTCCGATCATCTTTTTTACCATTCTCATGATCTTTCGTTCATCATTCCCTTTGGTCTGAGGCACATAAAGGGATAGAATCTGTTTGCCGCAAACCAAGGAAAAATAATGTTCCTTGATCACGGTTTTGCTTGATGGATTCTTGACATCCTTTAAGCCCGGACTTTCAAAACTCCAATGCATAAATGGAATATTCCCCGGATTATATTTGGCATCTACTTCTATCTCACCACCCGTTTCCTTCTTGATATATTTGATTTCCGAATTCATATATTTATTGAGGATATCTTCATGATTATCAGTTGCCACCGAAGAAAAATCACCCAGAGGAGTGTTTAATAATTGCAAAACGAATTTATCTACTACATAAGTTATCGTCCTACTAGCCTTTGGTCTTATCCACCCCTGATTCAGATGAATAGAGAAAAAACTTTCTTTTTCATTAAAAACCTGCAAATAACCTTTTTTCGTTTTCAATGCTCCACTCCTATAATTCATGAATTGGACGGTTTCTCCCTTTTCATAAATTCTTTTTTCAAGCAGGATGCCTTTGGAGGACCATGTCATTTCTTCTCCTTCCTCATACCCTTTTATATAATTCGTCTGCGTTTTCTTTTTGCCGTTCTTATGAAAGAGTATGAGTGTGCCGTCAGGTTGACCGTTTTTATAGTCTGCATCCATCTTGGTTGTACCATCTTGATAATAATGCATTACTTTTCCATGTGCCAATCCACGATCATATACAACGGTCTGGTCTAACTTACCATCCTTAAAGTACCATTTGTGAAGTCCCACTTCCCTTCCTTCTTCATACTTCCCTTCCGATGAGATTTGTTCATTGTCATGATACTCCTTACATATTCCCGTGGCTTTTCCCTCAGCATCATAATTCACTTCCAGTTTTTTCACCCCCGTTGGATACCAATGAGTTTCCGTTCCTACCCGCACTCCCTGTTTATAATTGACTACTGACGATTTCTCACCCGTCTCATGCCAAGTCGTAACCTTACCGTCCAATTTACCATCTTTGAAGTCGGCTCGATGTTTCTTCTTTCCATTTTTAAAATTTTCGAACGCCGTACCCGTAAAAGCTTCGATATGGTTTCTTTGGTAGTATTTACCATCCCGTTGCAAATCCAAATCTCCCAATGGTGCCTTTTGGGCATTGATGGATATGAAAAAGAATGAACATAAAAGCAATAATATAAAACGTCTCATTTTGAATATCTTTTTATCTAAAGAAGTAACTCTATACACTATTCCAAAATTGTATGGGATCGTAATGTAAGGAATTAAAATTGAGTTAACTTCGCAACCGGTTTTTTCTGCAAATTAAAAACACTATTTGAATGGCCAAACAATTAATTGAATGTGTTCCCAATTTCAGTGAGGGAAGTAACATGGAAGTTATTCGACAGATCACCGATGAAATAGAATCTGTTGAAGGAATAAAATTGCTGGATGTAGATCCGGGCAAGGCAACCAACAGAACGGTTGTGACTTTTGTTGGAGAACCTCTCCCTGTTATCCAAGCGGCTTTCAAGGCTATAAAAAAGGCAAGTGAAATTATCGATATGAGCCGACATAAGGGGGAGCATCCTCGGATGGGCGCAACAGATGTTTGTCCTTTGATTCCCATTTCCAATATAACAATGGAAGAAACGGCAAAGTGGGCTCATCAATTAGCTGAAAATGTAGCTCAGCATTTGGATATTCCTATATATATGTATGAATCTGCTGCAACGAGTCCTGAAAGAAAAAATCTGGCCACCGTCAGGGCAGGTGAATACGAAGGGCTTCCTGAAAAATTATCCAATCCGGAATGGAAGCCGGATTACGGCCCTGCACAGTTTAATCCGCAAGCAGGAGCAACAGCTATCGGTGCAAGGGATTTCCTCATTGCCTATAATGTGAATTTAAATACAACATCCGTTCGACGTGCTAATTCAGTCGCTTTCGATATCAGGGAAAAAGGCAGGGTAAAAAGAAAAGGGGACCCGATAGTAGGAGAAGTCGTAAAGGATAAGAATGGAAATGCTTTAAGGGTTCCCGGTACCTGCAAATCAGTGAAGGCTATTGGATGGTTCATAGAAGAATATGGTGTAGCCCAGATTTCCATGAACCTCACTAACATTAAGGATACTCCATTACATATCGCATTTGAAGAATGTTGCAAAAGTGCAAACAGTAGAGGGCTAAGGGTAACCGGTAGTGAATTGGTGGGTTTGGTCCCCCTAAAGGTCATGTTGGATGTTGGACGTTATTTCCTTAGCAAGCAGCAACGTTCATTGGGGGTTAGTGAATCCGAACTGATTAAAATAGCCATTAAATCACTTGGCTTGGATGAATTGGGAGAATTCGATCCACAGAAGAAAATCATCGAATATCAACTTCGGGCGAATGAATCCAGACCTTTGATTAATATGAATCTTGGAGCCTTTGCCAACGAAACGGCATCGGAGAGTCCTGCTCCGGGGGGAGGTTCCATCTCTGCTTATGTTGGAGCGTTGGGTGCTTCTCTAGGAGGCATGGTAGCTAATCTTTCTGCTCATAAAAGAGGATGGGATGCCCGATGGGAAGAATTCTCAGAATGGGCAGAAGTAGCCCAACAACTCAAAGACGAATTACTATATCTAGTAGATGAGGATACGGTTTCATTCAATAAAGTACTTACAGCTTTTAGGTTGCCCAAAGGGACAAAAGAAGAAAAGGAAACCAGAACGAAAGCAATTCAACTTGCAACTAAATATGCCACCGAAGTTCCTTTCCAAGTCATGGAGGTTTCCAATAGGATTTTTGACTTGTGCAGAATCATGGCAGAAACAGGAAACCCCAATTCAGTTACAGATGCCGGTGTGGGAGCATTATGTGCAAGGACTGCGATTCATGGGGCATTCCTCAATGTTAAAATTAATGCCGCCGGTCTGAACGACAAGGCTTTTGTAAAAGATATCCTTTCCAAAGGAAAGAAATTGGTTAGCCAATCAAACAAATCCGAAAAGGAAATCATGAAAATAGTAGATGGAAAAATATGAGCCGTAATATCCAGGTAAAGTTGGCTAAAAGGCCCGTCGGGTTACCCGACGAATCGATATGGAATATAGAAAGTAATGATATTCCCGTATTAAATGAAGGCGAAATCCTTATCAAAAATGAATACATTTCGTTGGATCCTGCCATGAGGGGATGGCTCAATGACATGCGTTCCTACATTCCTCCCGTCCAAATAGGTGAAGTAATGCGTGCAGGCTCAGTTGGCCAAGTCATTGCTTCCAAAAACGAACATTTCAAGGAAGGTACTTACTTATATGGTACCGGAGGAGTGCAGCAATATACCGTTACAAATGGCAAAGGGTGGATTGGAGTCGAGCCTAAGTTAGCTCCTCTCCCCATGTATTTGGGGACTTTGGGGATGCCGGGTTTTACTGCCTATTTCGGATTGTTGGATGTGGGTAAACCCCAGACGGGTGATACGGTCTTGGTTTCGGGGGCCGCCGGGGCAGTTGGAAGCATTGTCGGCCAAATTGCACGGATAAAGGGATGCCGTGTGGTCGGTATTGCCGGCGGGCCGGCCAAATGCAAATACATTGTAGATGAACTAGGCTTTGATGCTGCGATTGATTACAAAAATGATGACATCCGACAAAAGCTGAAGGAATATTGTCCGAAAGGAATAGATGTTTACTTTGATAATGTAGGAGGTGATATTCTTGACCACGCCCTTGCCCGATTGGCCATGCATGCCCGGGTAGTGATTTGTGGAGCCATATCGCAATACAACAATACTTCTGTTCCCCGAGGGCCTTCCAACTATCTTTCCTTATTAGTGAACAGGGCGACCATGCAGGGTTTCGTCGTTTTCGATTATTCAAAAAAATATGGCGAGGCAGCAAAAGAAATGGCTGGCTGGCTTAAAGACGGCCGATTAAAATCCAAGGAACACATTGATGTTGGAATTGAAAATTTTCATTCGACTTTCCTGAAATTGTTCAGTGGTGAAAAAATGGGAAAATTGGTATTGAAGGTTTCCGAATAGCCTCCTCGAAGATTGATTATCAATAAGGCATCTGAAAAATTAACTTTTATATAGGCATATTTCTTTGGATTTGTGCCGTATATTGTGAACATAAATTCTAAATCAATTTAAAGATGAGAAAGAAACTAATTCAAATATTGATATTGTCTATATTTTCATTTGTAGGTTTTTCCAATATCCAAGCTCAAACAACAACCCCTTCAAAGTCCACCATGACACTGGAGGAAAAAGTAGGGCATTCCTTACAAATATGGAAAGGGAAGCTCAAACTTACAGATGAACAAGTCTCTCAAATAATGCCTTTAGCCCTTGAGACTGCTGAACAAGTACAAGCAAATATTGCTGATGAGACTTTATCTAAAGAAGAGAGAAATAAACTCAACAATGATTTGAGGGAAGATTTTTTCAAACACATTTCAGGCATTTTAACCAAAAGCCAGAATAATCTCTTGACGAAAAAAGCAGAAAAAAGTTCAGCAAGGAATAGACTTAAATAAAACCACTGGACATGGAAGGCCGGTATTCATATTTCCATGAAATCATGATAACTACCTTTCAATTCTCACCAAAAAGAGTACTTTAAAATAAGCAAAGCATCCTCTCCAATCATCTATTGGAGAGGATGCTTTGCTTCAACCCTTACCCTATTCTCCATCAAAATTCAAAATTATCCTACGCACATATTGTTTATCATAGACAACCCTTACCTTTGTCGTGGCGTTGATAATGTATTAAACGAAGCATCCTCTACCCATGGCAGGCATCTATTACAAAGACACTTTCAATTTCGTATCAAAACTCACACCCAACCGGGTCTGGAATGCGTTCAAAGTGATCAGTTCGTTCTATCTAACCAAGTGGATCAAAAAACCGATACAGTGGGGTATGCCCTTTACCGTTTCGATTGAGCCTACAACTGCCTGCAATCTAAGATGTCCCGAATGCCCCAGTGGTTTAAGGGCTTTCACACGACCTACCGGAAACCTGAAAGAAGATTTTTTCAGAAAGATGATGGATGAAATGGGGAACAACCTCATGTATCTTATTTTTTATTTTCAAGGGGAACCCTATATCAATCCGAAATTTCTGGATATGGTAAAATATGCCAACGATAAAGGCATCTATACCATTACTTCCACCAACGGCCATTTCCTCAATGATGAAAATGCCAAGAAAACAATAGAATCAGGGTTGGATAGGATGATTATATCCGTAGATGGGACTACTCAGGAAGTTTATGAAAATTACCGCAAGGCCGGCAAACTCGACAATGTCCTACAAGGAGCGAGGAATATGGTAAGGTGGAAAAAGAAGATGAATTCCAAAACGCCCCATCTCATTTTCCAATTCCTAGTCGTTCGTCCCAATGAACATCAGATACCCGAAATCTATAAACTCGCAGAAGAAATCGGAATCGATGAGGTAAAACTCAAAACAGCACAGGTCTATGATTATGAAAATGGAAACGATTTGATTCCCACTTTGGATGAATATTCCCGTTATGCCAAAATGGACAATGGAAAATATACGGTAAAGAATGAACTTCTCAACCACTGTTGGAAACTTTGGCATTCTTGTGTGATTACTTGGGACGGGGTAGTAGTCCCTTGTTGTTTTGACAAGGATGCCGATCATAAATTGGGGGATTTGAAAAATCAGACCTTCAAGGAATTGTGGCACGGCCCCGAATACGATGCCTTTCGGCGAATGCTCCTACAAGGCCGGGATCAGATAGATATTTGCACCAATTGTACTGAGGGTTGTAAGGTCTGGGCCTGATTCACATATATTCAATTTTCCTTAACATAAACTTCTTCGGATTTGTGCTACATTGACTCCTGATACTGTCATTTTTATAGATAGTAGAAAACCGAAATCATGCAAATCCATCAAAAGAATCTCAACCCTTTATTATTAAAGGTCATCCTTTCGGGACTGTTTTCCATTTTTTGTCTGACCTTATTAATGGCACAAGGAGAAACCTCGGATGTAGCAATGGCATTAAAAGCCAACCTCATGCTTTCCGAGCAATTGGGAATGTTGGGTCCCGTAGCTATTTCACCCTATTGGGGGCTTTTCCTTGCTTCCGCTTCATCTGTTTTCGGCATAGGAGATAACGAATACCTTATGACTCATCCGATGTTGGGAAACTGGGTCGTATTCGTTTTATTCCTCGTTGTTGCAGTTCTTACATCGATTCCTAACATCACCAAATATTCCAAAGCCCTAGGAGTTGCTGCCAATTATCTGGAAGATAACACCGCCATTGTAATTGTTGTATTGACCATATTCCTTCCGACACTGCATGGGATGGTTGCCGAACCTATCCCTCCAAATGGCGAATTCGGATTGCTGGGAACTTCTTTTTATTCTTTATTATTAATGGCTTTTTCGGCTATTTATATGTTCATTGTTACTACGGTGCGGCTGTTCTTCGAAATCATGGCATTCGTCACTCCGATTCCTTTCGTAGATACGATAACCGAAATACTTAAAAAAATAGCTTCACTTGTGATGATGGGTGTTTATTTTGTTTCACCGGAAATTGCATTGGGTATTAGTTTGCTCTTACTCATCGTGGCTATTTTCTTTTTTAGTAAAGCCACGACATCCATCAATTACTTCAAACAATTCTATATGAAACCGATATGGGGTTGGGTGACCGGCAAACGCCCTACTGTTTTGGATGAAGGGATCGCCAAAAGGATAAACAAGCCTGATATTGAATATGCCATACCTGTTTGGCCACTTGAGCCTTTTGGTAAAATAAAGAAAAAGAAAAAGGCTTGGCTGGTGAAGGAAACAGAAGGCCGCATTTATTTATATCAAATGAAAAAACTAGCCGGTTCCATTCAGGAGGATATAAATGGCAAACCCACATTGAAAAAAGATTTCAATTACTTTGAAATTACCGCTGAAAAAGAAAATCCAATATTGAAAATCAGAATGAGTCGTGATTTTTTCAATTATAAGGATGAAATTGTTTCCGTTTTCGATTTTGAGGATGAAGACGGACTAGATAATGCAAGAGACGGCAATGGTAGCTGGTGGTCCAAAATAAAAACCTATTTCCACTCCACCCAATTGGCAGAGGACTCCGAAATCATGGCTTAAGTTCGGAGATTTTTTATTTTTGCACGGAATATGCGGGTCGGATATATTTGCATGATAAGGTAACCCGCTTTAGGATTCAGCGTACAAAAGTACTGTTGTTCCATTTCCGTACTTTATAAATAATCATCCTTGAATCAATATCTGAAATCCATTCTCCGTTTTTTACTGTTCCTCGGAATAGGCGTAGGAATTATGTACTGGCTATATACCAGCCAAGAAAATGCCTATCAGATTTATTGTCAGGACAATGGAATAGCTCCGGAAGATTGCAGCCTTATCGACAAACTCTACCACGATTTCAGCAATGTGGAATTCCGTTGGATTTTTGTCGTTCTGGTTTGTTATATGATCAGTAATACCAGTCGAATGCTACGATGGATGATGATGTTGAAGTCCATCGGACATCCTACTAAATTCACTACGGCATTCATTGCCATCATGACCGGATATTTTGCAAATTCACTGATCCCACGAGCAGGGGAATTAGTCCGCTCAGGCTACCTGAGTTATACGGACAAGACCCCTTTGGAAAAAATCATAGGAACCGTTGCCGTAGAAAGGGCAATTGATCTTTTGTTTCTTGCTTTCGTTATGGGATTGGGATTCATCATCGAATTCGATATGTTATATGGTTTCGTTATCGAAAACATGGGAACCCCGGGAGAGGGCATGTTGAATAATCCGCTTTATTGGGGCGTAGGCATTATAGGTATTTCAGTCTTGGTTTCGGGTTTTGTTTTCAGGGGAAGATTAAGGGAAAATAGAATATTCCGATTTATAGAAGAAAAGCTCAAAGGCGTTTGGGAAGGGGTAATGTCTGTACGGAAAGTTGACAATCCGGCGATGTTTGTTTTCCATTCCCTTAATATCTGGATAATGTATTATTTAATGACCTATGCCGGTTTTTTTGCCTTTTCGGCTACGGAGAATCTCTCCCCCGAAACAGGGCTCATCGTTTTCGTTTTCGGAACACTGGGAATAGTCATCCCTTCTCCCGGAGGGCTTGGTGCATATCAGTATTTGGTAACGACATGCCTCCATCAATTTTATAAATTGGATTATGCAGATGCATTCTCATTTTCCAACATCGCATTTTGGCCGATATATTTCCTGAATATCATTATCGGTATATTATTGCTTCCTTTCGTAATGAAATACTTTTTGACAAACAACAAATCAGAGGATAAACAATAACAACTCCTATTTTGAAAAAGCTGAAGGAAATAGAATCGAAAATAATTGACTGGAAGGAAATAGGAAGACAGACTGATCTTTGGAAAAAAAATGATAGGAAAATTGTTTTCACAAACGGTTGTTTCGATATTCTGCATTATGGACACATCCATTACCTGTCCCAAGCAAAAGACTTGGGGGATTTTTTGATAATAGGATTGAACTCCGATAACTCTGTGAAAAGATTAAAAGGAAATAACAGACCGATTAATACAAGTAAAACCCGCTCCCATCTCCTGGCTGCTTTGAGCATCGTCGATGCTGTTGTTTTCTTTGAAGAAGATACCCCTTTGGGGTTAATACGTACCATCATGCCGGATATTTTGGTAAAAGGTGGAGATTATAAAGCAGAAGAAATCGTTGGTTACAAGGAAGTCATGTCCAATGGTGGTCGAGTAGAAATCCTATCCTTTGTAGATGGGTATTCAACAACAGCTATCGAAAGAAAAATAAAAAAAGGACATTAGATATTATTACGAAACGATGTGTTCCATCAACTGGCCGAACTCTTCTGCATTTTTATATTGACAATCAAAATAAGTAGCTGCGGCAAATTTCAAATGCATCGGTTCATTGTCCCTATACCGTAACTCAATATTGATATTACCGAACTTTTGTTCCATTTTTTCTTCCTGCTTATAAAGTACTCTGGGTTTGAGGTGGTGCCTTTCGATCCTTTCACGCCACTTGGATTTTTCAAAAACTCTTTCATCGGAAACCTGAACCTTATACCCCAATGCCAAAACCCGATCTTTCAAATAATCGAAAAGATGGGAAACCTCCCCACATTCATGATCCAAATCCATAAAATGAATGATGAACCCCTGATAGGATGGAAGCTTGATGAAATCTATTCCATCACATTGATTACAGGGTTTTTCTTTCCAAATAGAAAAATTATCGGAAATATAAGTCAAAGCCTTTGAGCGACAATCCGATTGCCTCCATTGATGCAAACCGTCACCCTCTGCTTCCGTTCTCACAATCGGTCGGTGGGATACGGGAACACAGCTGCTTTGGCCGGAAAGCAGTTCGGGTTGAAGCCATTCTTTTATGATTTTCCACCAGCCCATAAGGTCAGATGCAGATTTCGATGTTATGATTCAAGTATTCAAACACCATTGTCCTATGATTTGTTGAGGTAGTGGTGAACCTTTACCGCTCCTAAGGTAATCATCAGTTGTGCCGTTAGATAAAGAATCATGATAAACCCTTGAATAAAAGGGAACGGCTCCTTGAATTTCCGGATGCCAATCAAGGTATCCGAAGCGACAAAAAGCAATACGCCGATGAATAACAACTTAAAGGCATCTGCCGGAACCCTTCCCTTCAGATTCAAGCATGAAATAGCCATCGCTACAATGGCCAAACTATACAACACAACCGGTATTTTCATATCCGCAGGAATACCCGGCCAAAGGAATAAGATATTCCCGACGAGGAATATCAGAAAAAAAATAATCCAGTAAGGTTGTTTTTTCAGAAAATGATCGTGACCTAGTGGAGCCTTTAGAAAAGCCGTCATATAACAAAGATGGGCTATAAGGAATGCCCCGAGTCCCAAAAGGAAAAACCATTCGATAAACGGTGGGTTTTCAACAAACATCAGAAACGTATCTCCCTGCCAGGAAAAAAATAATGCTGCAACCATCAGCTTCTTGAAAGTACTGCTTGGAAGAGTGGCTTCCTTCATCAGATAACCTATCAGAAATAACATCAAAAGGGGCTTCGTGATAAAAATAAGCATCGTATGATCAATCGCTGAAGCAATGATATTGGCAATACCGGCAATGAAATAAAGAACGAGGTAGATATTTTTCATATTTTGATGTTGAATTATCATCTAATATAATTTGAATATTGAATATTTTCAAAATGGAAAGAGGACTGAAGGTACAAGTAGGCGCCATAAGGGTTATGATAATTTTCTTTTCTCTTTTTTTAATCCTTCCCTCTTCTACATCGGATGGGCAAGTTTTATTAAAGATGGATAAGTTCGGAAAAAAGAAATCCTTGGATTTTACCGAAGGGGATGTCATTACCGTAAGATTGAAAGGAGAAAAGGATTTTCGCCAATTATACATTCAAAAGCTATACCCCGATGCAGCGTTGATATTAACACCCTTAGGCCCTATAAAACTGGAACAAATAGATCGGGTGAGGACTTTCAATAAAAAGAGACTGGCCAAATACCTGAAATACCAACTATGGACCTTCGGAGCCGGATGGGGCTTATATTCGGTCATCGGAGCATTGTTCCTCGGTGAACCCTGGATGTGGGGTACGCTGTTCGTTGTCTTGGGAGCAGCTATTATCGGTTGGTTATTGGGTTTCATACTAAGGCAACGGACATACAAGATAGGAGGGAAACGCAAACTCAGAATCCAAAACATTTCCTTCGGGAAGCCCGCTTCTCGAAGTTGATTCCCAATCCAAAAAACACTATGTTTATATCTTGGAATACACCAACAGTGTTCCTCTAAGGGGAAATATATCGAAGACTTAACCCTATTTGTAGAATTCAGATGATATTCCCGATATGATTTTGTAACTATGAAGTTGTTTAAAAACAACATAAGCCTGACCCATGCGGGAAACGAATTTCATTAATCAGAAAAAAGACAAGTGGATCGAGCTGGAACGGACGATGCAGCAGCCGAACCCCGATCCGGACAAACTCAATGATTTGTTCGTACAAATCACAGATGACCTGTCTTATTCCCGCACCTTTTATCCGAACCGTTCCGTCAGGGTTTATCTCAACGGTTTGGCACAACAGATTTTCTATTCCATTTACAGGAATAAAAGAAGCAGTGGCAATCGGTTCATTGATTTTTGGGTAACTGATTTGCCCAATACACTTTACCAATGCCGGTGGGAATTGTTTTTGAGTGTATTGGTTTTTTGGATTCCATTCATCGTCGGATGTCTTTCCGGTTCGATGGGTGAAGAAGAAGAATTCGCCAGACAACTCCTCGGAAATGATTATATCGACTTGACTCTTGCCAATATCCAAGCCGGTGACCCTATGGCTATATATAAGGAACAAAGCAGTGTAACCATGTTTCTTGCCATTTTTCTGAATAACCTGATAGTTTCTTTCAGGTTTTTCATGATGGGAGCCTTGTTCACTATCGGCTCTATCGTCAGTTTGGTTTACTTTGGCTTATATGTTGGAGCCTTTCAGTATTTCTTTTTTGAACAGGGAGAACTGCTTCCTTCCATTCTCGGTATTTGGACACATGGTTCCCTTGAAATCCCGGCAGCCATCCTAGCTGGAGCAGGTGGAATCATAATGGGGAAAGGCTTGGTTTTCCCCGGCACTTATTCTCGGATGCAAGCCTTCATGATTTCTGCCCGAAAGGGCATTAAGGTCATGATAGGTACAATACCCCTAATCTTTGCAGCAGCATTTATCGAAAGCTACATTACCCGTCTAACGGATACCCATGAATTGTTGAGGGCTTCTTTTATTACCTTCAATTTTTTCCTCGTCCTATTCTACTTTGTCGTTTGGCCCTATATGTTGAATTCTGCTGATTTCGTCAAAAGACTTCCGTTGACAGGAATGGTTTCCATTATTATTTGGGGCTTGAGTTTGGCTGTTTTATTATTAAGTGGCTTGGATGATTTATTAGTATATGCCATGATAATATTACCGACGGCCATTTATCTGGCTGTCAAATCCCTTTCAATCTTCGGATTTTTCAAAAATACCGATATAGATGAAAAGGAAGAAAAACTCCAACCCGACAAAAACATAGATTTAAGATTTGATCGCATCAAATCTTCCGGAGAAATCTTCAAAGACTCTTTTGTACTCTATAGAAAATATCTTGTTCGGATATTAACAACAGGAATTGTTGGGGGAGCCGTATTCACAGCCGGAATATTATTATTCGCAGAAGGAAAACCCACAGACCTTTTCAGTTATCCGGCAGACTATGAAGGGCTGATGGAAGACCTTGTGTTTTTCATACTCGGTGGTTTAATTGAAGAATCCAAATATATTGGTCAGTTCTTTGATTATGATGGGAATTTGCTTTCTATCCATTTCATAGTCAATTGCCTGGTCTATTCCTTCATCACTTTTGCCGGACTGAGAATGGTCAAAGAATCATTTTGGACAAAAACCAGCGATTGGCCCACCAAGCAGAAATGGAATAATGTATTGATTGATTTCTCCAAGGTTTTCCTTATCGTCCTATTAGGCAATCTTCTATTATTGGCCGGAGGTGTGGTCGGTTTCTTCAAATTCCTTTTTGTCCTGACGTTACCTTTATTCCTACTGTGGGCTGCCATAAGTGTCCTAGAAGAAACCAATATATTAAGTGCCTTTGGACGATCTTTCCAACTTTTACTCACCAAGCCCGGAAACGCTTATACCTTATATATGATTCTAGGTCTGATAAGCCTGATGGCACTGGCATTGATTTTTTCGCCGGTCATGATGTTCATCCTTCAAAATTTCGGATATAATCTGTCGGCTACCCAAGAAACCATGGATCAGGTCTTAGTCATTTTGGTTACATTTATTGCCCAAAGTCTCTTTTGTATGATTTTCTTTTTAGTCATTTTCGGTTTCGGGCTGTTATATTATTCACAAACGGAAATAACCGACGCAAGAAGCCTTATGATGAAAATCCGAAAAATCGGTACAGGAAAGAAGATCAGAGGACTGGAAAGAGAAAGTTAATGAGAATGGAAATGAGAATATTGGAAGTCAGATCATTAAAAGCATTCATCTTGTTGTCTTTTTGCATCATGATGGTATCGGACATGTGGGCTTCTTCCGTAAAAAGGGAATACTTTGACAACCCCATTCAGACTCGGACTTTTGATGATGAAGCATGGAAAAATGCCATTGGAGAAATTGATTATACACCCGAGGCGGTTAGAAAAAAACAGGAAGAAGAAGCCAATAATCCAACCAATACAGGAACGAACAACACAGGTAATACAGGAGGAGGGCGTGATTTTTCCCCTTGGAATTGGAATGTGGGTTCAGGAACCGCCGCTTGGTTTTTCAAACTTCTTCTGATTATAGCCATTATTATCATCTTAGCACTCATTATTTATAAAATGGCAGGAGGTAGTTCTTTGGCTCCTGTAATTAAAAAAGATAACAAAGGAGTCCTCTCAGGAGAAGTCAACATAGAACAGGTAGAGCAGAATCTACATAAATCCGATATGGAAATCCTAATAGAAAAAGCCATGAAGGAAAATAATTATATGATGGCTGTCCGTCTCTATTATCTATGGATTATCAAGGAACTTTCCAATGGAAGGTTCATCAAATGGAAAAGGGACAAGACCAACAGGGATTATATCCGTGAATTGCGGAAAACGGATTTCCATAAACCTTTCAGAAATGCCACCCGTATTTTCGAAAGGGTATGGTACGGAAATAGGAACGAATTGAAAAATGATGATTTCCAACCTATTCGCAAGGAATTCCAAAGCTTAGTTGACTCAATCCGGAAGAAATAACCCTTTCAATTACAATTCATTCCATTTCATATGACTTCTAATTGGAATATTCTGTAATTTCGGAATGCAAATTCAGAATCATGCATCAGGCTGCCGGCCAATTCAATCAGGCTATTCAAGAAAAAGAAAAGCAATTGACCAACACAGGTGGTTTACTCCAACGATTACAAATCGTAAAGGAACTGGCAGAATATTACAGCTATACAAATAATAAAAAAGCCGAAACATACCTCGAACAAGTACGTGACCTCGCAGAAGCCAAAGGACTGCCGGAATATCTGGCTCATTACCATACCATGACCGGTTTTCTGGAAAATCAAGTCTATAATTACAATTGGGCCATCGCCCACCAGAAAAAGGCCAAAGCTATTTTCGAAGAAGAAGGGTACGGGCATTTATTAGCCGATGTTTATATCGACCTAGCCGGTACTTATTTCAATCTCAACATGACCGATGAGTCGGACGTTTGGCTGGAAAATGCTTCTAAACAACTGAAAACCCATTGGGAGCCGGCCGTTGAAGCACGTCTCTTGTATAGAAGGGCACAATTATACACCCGTAAGTTCGTTTACGACAAGACCATCAATCTGCTATTGGAAGCAAGGGCTTTGATGGAATCAATGGAAAGGAATAAAACATTGAGGGATTACCATACCCTGGCACAGATTTACAGCAGTTTGGGATTTTCATATATGAAGGTTGAGAAACTCAGTGAGAGTGTTGTTTCCTATCTTAGAACAATCGATATCTGTGAAACCTTCGGTTTCAAAATGAGGCTTGCCTGGTATTACCTACATACCGGTAATGCCTATAGTGCCATGGGGAAATTCAAGAAAGCCGGCAAATACTTCAAAAAAGCCATTACGGATACTCCGGAAGACCCCAGCCAATATGCCCGGGCCGGAGCTTCTGCAAATTTAGGGCATATTTATTTCCTACGTGGAAATTATAAAAGTGCCTTGTCCATGTATGATTATGCCGAAAAACTATATAGTCAGAGGCAGGGCATGGATGACGATTTCAATTTTTCCGTATTGGAAAGATACAGGGCCAACCTCCACGCAGAATTAGGAGATGAAAGAAAAGCCCTCGACCATTATAAAACCGCACTGAATTTTGCTATCAAAAGCAATGATTACAAACAGATGTCGGCGGTCTATAAAGATTTGGCAGTATTTTATGAAGAACATGGGGATTTTAGAAAAGCTTATGATTACCATTCTAAATTTACCGAAAGCCGAGAAAAATTCATCAACGAAGAAAAGAACCGTGCCATTTCCGAATTAGAAATCAAATACGAAACCGAAAAGAAGGAACGGGAAGCCGAATTCCTAAGACTACAAACCACCGAACTACAATTAAAAGCCTTGAGGGCACAGATGAATCCCCACTTCATTTTCAATAGCCTGAATTCCATTCAGGGATATATAACGGGAAACAATCCTGAACAGGCCGCCATTTTCTTTTCCAAATTTTCAAGACTGATTCGGAATAGTCTCGAATTTTCAGAATTCGATGTGATTCCTTTAGAAGATGAAGTTCAGTTTTTGGAGGATTATCTGGCCTTGGAAAAAGAGCGTTTCAAAGGGGATTTCGATTATTCCATTTCCATAGATGACGAAGTAGAAGAAGATATCATGGGCATCCCCCCTATGATCATCCAACCTTACATTGAAAATTCCATCAAACACGGTGTTAGGGATGTCAAGAATGGATTTATCAAAATCAGATTTGCAATGGAAGGTGATGAAGAAAACCTCATTTGTACAATTGAAGATAACGGTGTCGGTCGTGATGTAGCTGTTGGGCGACAGCGGGAATATCAAAATAAATCCCATCGTTCAATGGGAACAATGATTACCCGTGCCCGTTTGGAACTGTTCAACCACACTTCCGATATCCAATTAACCACCCGAACAATCGATCTGAAACATCCCGACGGATCTCCTACCGGAACAAGAGTGGAAGTCAGAATTCCTATCATGGAAATTGACAAGAATTTTTATAATTAACGTGAACAACGTGTCTTTCTCTAAAAAACATTTTCCTGGAAACATTCAGAAGTAAGGACATAGGAATCCCATGCTTGCTGTTGAGAGCATGGGATTTTTTGATTTTTAAAGGGATTAGTTCATCCACGCTTGGGAACACTTAAGATATCTGGGGAAATAGCGTTACTATTTCGATAATTCAATTAATTTTGCCTTGTATAAAATAATCATTTCTTTTATATCTGATGTTTCTTTAAGGATCTCGTTTGGCACAGTTTGCCCTATATATTGATGTAAAATAAATTTATTTTCTTTTTCTGCATACCAAATATATAAATCATTCCCATTAATTGTTTCATCAAGATTATATGACAATGAAAACCCCATAGAATTTAGGTAAGGAAAATATCCCCTCAAATCAACATCAATACGAATCAAACAAAATAAATCCATCCAAGACTCATTCATCTTTGAATAAAAAAATCCCATCTATACTTTAAATACTCTTCATTCCCGATATCAAAATATTTTCGCCCACCTATATCTTGCAATTTGAAAAATGCTACCTCTGCTTTATAACTATTATCCCCTTTAGCAAGAAAAGACAACATTAAATCAACAATATCATTTTCAATACCAATATCATTTAACACAAGCATATACCATTTCACTCCCGACTCAAAAAAATATAACTTATAAACATTATTCTTACTCAATAAGTTATAAGTAAAATGAATCACCCTCTCTCCACCTCTGCTAAAATGAATTGCTCCTAATTTTTGCGACTTCCCGCCCTTCACAAGTACTCCATTCTCATCTAATAGATTAATCAAATAAGTATTTTTCGCTTTAAACAGATTATAAAAATCATCTACCATATCAATTATTATCTATTTTATCAACATTTACTCCATGATCTTTCAAAATCTCTAAAAAATCCTCTTTGGTACCTAGACGGCTACTGCCGTATAAGGGTATTTCCTTTTGGTTCAATACTCCTGTTCCATCTTTTTCGTACACACTCATGATATTGCCCGAGGCATCACGGAT
>JAHDFN010000299.1 GCA_020628145.1 Saprospiraceae bacterium
CTTTGGGGATGTCAGGTACAGGGCCCGAATTCACTACGGTAGGAAATGGTTACATGTTATTCGATTCAGATGGGTTTGGAAATGATGGTTTGCCTGAAGATGCTACTTTTTCATTTACTGTAGATTGTTCGGCAGCTACTAATACTTTACTCAACTTTGAGCAAATTTATAGTAAATATAACAGTACAACTACTATTATAATTGATAATGGCATAAGTTCGGAAACGCAGACCATGAATGGGACTCTGGTTAATAATGGCATAACAACCAATCCGGATCCTATTTCTTTAGACATAAGCGGTATAGCTGATGGCAATTCCAGCGTAGCCATCACTTTCAGATTTGAAGGAGACTGGAGCTATTGGTGGGCAATAGATGATGTATATGTAGTGGGGGATGTTGGCGGCATTGTCTCCCCTCAAACAGCAGTCAACAATGTGAGCGGCTTTGCCGAACACGACTTGGGTCCCGGCGATGTCGTACACTTCTTCGACCAAAGCACGGGCGACATCATGTGCACCATAGACAACTCCGCCTCCTCCCACGATTATGGCTGCACGAGGGTGGAAGTGGACAGGGCCGGCACGGGTTCGGCAGGTTTTGTGAATACGGATGCCTCTACTTACTTGTTTTCCAAATCCTTCAAGGTGACCCCCACGATGAATACCACTTCCGATATCGGTGGTTATATGATCACGCTGTATTATAGTGATGCCGAAGTAACCGGCTGGGAAGCCGCTACGGGGCAGTCGAGAAACAGTGTGGAAATTCATAAGGCAGATGGAGCCAATCAAATTTCAGATGTAACGACAGGTAATTCGGGAAGTGTACCCATCACCTCTGTTGTGGGTGCTTATGCTGCCTTCGGCAGCGATCATTCCTTTTCGGCTTCCTTCACCAATGGTTTTTCCGGCTTCGGTGTCGGTGTCAATGCGAGTCCCCTACCGGTAGAATTGGTGTCCTTTCAAGCGGAAAGAAACCGAAAGACATCCTTGTTGACTTGGGAAACGGCTTCGGAGCAGAATAACAAAGGGTTCCATATCGAACACAGTACCAATGGAAAAGATTTTAAAGCGATTGGCTGGGTAAAAGGAGCTGGAACCACGGCCGACAAGCAGGAATATAGATTCATAGATGAGAACCCTATGAGAGGCATCAATTATTATAGACTGACCCAAGAGGATTTTGATGGGACAAGATCTTCTTCGGATGCCAGAACGGTATTGTTTGAAACGGATCTTGATTTGACAGTACTTCCCAATCCTACGATACGTGGAACCAAAATTCAATTACAGGTAGTCTCGGAGACAACCCGTCAAGTTGACTTGAATGTTACCGATATGTCCGGCAAATTGGTGATAAGTAGGCAAGCGAACATTAAAAGGGGAAACAATGCCTTGCTTATTCCCTCTGAGTCTTTAGAAAATGGCATCTATGTGATATCCGTTTCTCATGAAGGAGGTGTAGAAAACATAAAAGTGAGTATTGTTGAATAATCGTTGAGTGGGTTTTCAAATGAAAACCAAGTATAAGGAAGAGGTTGCCACATATAATTATGTTGGTGCCTCTTTTTTATACTGAATTAAAGTAGTCACGATTTGTCCTGGCAGTTAGGGTAAGTTGTGACTATTGCACTCAATATGAGTCCTTGTCTTTTTCTTCCTTCATCTTTTTTTCAAGTAGTTTCTTGTCTTCGACATTCTTATCTAGGAATTCATTCAGCTTGTCAATATTCAAGTTGGAAGTGATTTCTCCGAATTCGTTGATTTTAATGTCGAAACCCTTCAAATCTTCATGGACTTTAGGGTTGTCATTCTGGTTATCTTTTTTCTTTTTCGCCATTTTGTAATATGGTTTTGAATTTTTTATCCGTTCGAATTTAAATGTTCTTAAAGGGCATGTCGCCAATGGTTGCCGGAGTTCAAAGGTCGTCTCTTATCTCCTTAAGGGTCTTTTTCAATTCTTTCAGTTTTTTGAGATAATAAACTTTCCGACCGAGTTTTTCCTTGTCCATTTCGATTTCCTTTTTAGCTCCATCCAGCGTGAATCCCCTTTCCTTGACCAAGTGGTATATGATGGAAAGCTGATCCAGGTTGGCTTGTGTGAAACGGCGTTCCCCCTTGGCATTCTTATGAGGCTTCAGGTACTGGAATTCGGTTTCCCAATATCGGATGAGGGATTTTGAAACACTGAACATACTTGCTACTTCCCCAATGGAATAATACCGTTTTTCCTTGTCGGGTTGTTTGTAATTCATAGTAATTGCCGGAAATGATTCATCTTATGAACGTCCAATTTACATAAAACGTTTCAAATCTGCACGCTCGAATGTCCATTCGGGTGTCAATAATTCATTTTCGAAATCCGTTGTGTACCAAGGACTGATGCCCTTTTCGTTAAAGTTTTGCAGGATGTGGATGTCTTGTGCGGGCATATAGCTCTGTGCCAACATGAAAATGGTTCGGCCTTCACTATTCTTTGCGACATCCATGACGATGACCGCATGGCCGGGATGTCCGCCGATGATAAAGACATTTCCGGGATGGATGTTATCCATGTCGATTTTTTTCATTTCACGACTCAGTGAAGCCGTACCGGCATATGTGAAAATCTGCTTGAGGTATTTTTTGAAATTCCTATAACTATTATCCATTTCTCCGGAAGGAGAGCTGAATGTAACCTTGTTTCCTTTGACAATGGGCCGTTTCCCTTTCCTCCAATCATCGAAGGCGACTTTATCGCCGCTGGTATAATTGAAATGTATTTTTCCGAACTCGTTTAATGAATAATGATATTCGGATTTCAATCTCATGACGGCATCCGCACATTGTTGTAAATCTTCTTTTCCTCTATCAATATCTACTACGGCATAATGAACATCCTTGTATTTTTTCTGACCATTGTAATACAAAACCGGACTTCCTTTTTCTTTTAAAGGAAGATGTCGTAGCCAATCCGCAAAACTTCCTTTTTCTACCTGGATTCTTTTATAACCTTCCGGCAATGGAATACGATTGATGATTGCATCATCGATGTTGTAATTCTTCAGCCAAGTGTATTTGTTTTGGGTATTTTCGGAAACCGTTTTTATTTCTTCGGGTAGGGGCTTCGGCTGATTTGTCGGAATAGGTTGTTGTGGGTTTTCTTTTTCTTGTTTTGATTGAGGGGCAGTTGCGGAATCTTTTTGACAGGCGAATAAAAAAATAAGGGATAAGATAAAAATGATATTCTTCATGGAAATGATTTAATAATAAACGTAATGTAAGCAATGCTTATTTCCGATCAAAATCATTTTGGAGAATATGAAAAGGCTGTACCACCTGAATGGTACAACCTTTATCATTAAATGAAATGCTAAAAACCTTAGAATGTTGCTTTATGGATTTTTGACATTGGAAGTTATAATTGCCTGTTTGCTGCAAAACCGAACTGACATCCATCCTCGTCTTCACTTACTCCATCGAAGATCAATTCGGTTTCGGAAATCTGATAAAACCCTATTTGAATTTCTCCACCCATATTCAAGGTCATATTGTTGGGTTTGGTCGTCGTGTATGTACCTGTCGTAGTTCCTGATTCGCCTGCAATAAGGTTGCCATTCAGATATACATTTTCGTAAAGTATGAAAATCCCGTCTTCCCGTAATTCCATAGATGTTTTTATGCAAAATAGATTTAAATCGGTATCATCTTCACAAAATCCGTCTTCTCCAAAAATTAATGTTTCATTAAATGTAGGATCATCACAACCGAAATAACGGATGGTTTCTGCTGTCCAATTTCCTACGACAGTAGGCTCATCTTCCTTGCAACTGAAAAGGGTTAGGGTTGTCATTGCGATTAAAATCATTTTCAATTTGATACTCGTGTTCATGATTTTTCTTTTATGTAATTAAGTAATCCGAGTCTATAATTGCTCGTTCGCTTACTGGACAATCGAAAATCATTTAGCCCCTATCCTTTTTTGAAAAAAAATAAAAAAACAAGTACAGGACAAAACTTATTCAACCGCCTTGTCAGGTGTTAGTTCACCTGACAA
>JAHDFN010000041.1 GCA_020628145.1 Saprospiraceae bacterium
TTTTGGAATATGTTTCCATCAGGCATGGAGGTGTAAGGGTTTCGGACGGGAATGAAATCAACGGACTTACGCTCGCCGGAGTGGGGGCGGGTACTTCCATTCGTAATATAGAAGTCGTTTCCAATTTGGATGATGGGGTTGAATGGTTCGGAGGAACTGTAGATGTGGAGAATCTGGTTGTTGCCTATTGTGGTGATGATGCACTGGATTTGGATCAGAATTATGCTGGCAATATTAGTAATGTTATCGTTATACAGGATGCATCAACCGGAGAATCTGATGAAGCTTTGGAATTCGATGGGCCGGAAGGTGCTACTTATAAATCCGGCAGATATTCCCTGAGTAATGCTACGATGATTTCTGTAGGAAATGCCGGTCACTGTGCCGATTTCAAATCCAAGGCACAGGGAGAAATTTATAATTGTTCTTGGCGGGGTTATAATTCGTTCATCAAAGTAAGGGCAAGTTTCGCTCCAACCGATTGTTCTGAAAAAACGGATGCCTATACCAAATTAGTCGGTGGGGATTTGGAGTTTATTTCCAATGAAATAATCGGAGACATATCCGTTTCCGAAATGGTAGGGATTTATTCTGATGATGATCCGGGAGAGGAAGAATGTTTTAAGAACAATTATGCCGTGTCGTATCAGACGAATGCGGATAATATCATTGCCGAAGGAGGAAATATAGTCAATGAAACCATATCTAAAGGAGCTGATATGTCCGTTTTCGAATGGTCTTGGACCAAATCAAACGGAGGATTCTAATATTACTTTATAAGCAATCTTAATAATAGATACATGAAAAAGCAGTTTGTTATTTATTTTGTATTGTTCTTCTTCGGGTCTATGCTTTATGCACAGGAAGGTACGATTCGAGGGGAAGTCATAGATGACAATAATGGAGAGGAGGTATCTTTTGCCGATGTAATCCTCGATGGAACTTCGATTGGTACATCTACGGATTTGGACGGTTCGTTTTTCTTGCAGGTCGCTCCGGGGAATTACACCTTGATTATTTCCTACTTGGGATATGCGGATTACTCTGTCAATAATGTAGAAGTGAAAGCCGGAGAAGTGAATAATCTGGGCACGATAAGAATGTCGGATGAAGCGACGGATCTGGGGATTGTTGTGGAAGTGGAAGCCAGAAGCATTAAGAATAACGAAACGGCACTCCTGACCATGCAAAGAAAATCCGCCAATGTCTTGGATGGGATTTCTGCTCAGACTTTCAGCCGTACAGGAGATGGTGATGCAGCTTCGGCGATCAAAAGAGTGACCGGTGTTTCCATAGAAGATGGAAAACATGTATTTGTAAGAGGATTGGGCGATAGATATACCAAAACGCTTTTGAACGGTATGACGATTCCCGGATTGGATCCGGATAAGAATTCGGTGCAGATGGATATCTTCCCGACCAATCTCTTGGATAATATCGTCATCTATAAAACCTTCACGCCCGATTTGCCGGGAGATTTTACGGGCGGTACGGTTGATATTGCGACCAAGGATTTTCCCGAAGAGGAAACATTGAAAGCGAGTATCGGAATCGGATATAACCCTAAAATGCATTTCAATTCGAATTTCCTCACACATGACGGAGGGAAATTGGATTTTCTAGGAATAGACGATGGGACGAGAGCCTTACCCTTCCATCAGAAGCAAGGTATTCCATCAGAAGTATATGCAAGAGTTGATGATGCCTTGGCTCAGGAGCTTCATGATTTGACAGCGTCCTTCAATCCACAGATGGCGGCACAGACCAGCCGTAATTTTATGGATAATAATTATTCCCTTTCCTACGGAAATCAAATCAATAAGGACAAGGTAACCTTGGGATATATGTTGGCGGCCAATTATGCCGGTACATCCAATCATTTTGCAGATGCCGTTATCGGACAATATGTCAAGAGTGATGACATATCCGAAAATGAATTGGAAATTGCAAGGTTGGATGATGTGGATTTCAGTGATTACAATGTGCTTTGGAGTGCTTTGGCTTCAGGAGCATTGAAAGTCAAAAAAAATAAATTCAAACTGGGATTGTTCAGAAGCCAGAATGCTACGACCCGTACATCAAAAGTGACCTCCGATAATGGCGATGAAAATCCGGCCATCCTAAAGAGGGATTACTTGGAATACATGCAACGTTCGGTTACCAATACCTATGTGGGAGGTGACCATAAGTTGGGAAAAGACGGCTTCCATATCGAATGGACCGTTTCCCCTACTTTTTCTAAAATTATCGAGCCGGATAACAGATACACGGCATATGAGTATGTACCGACGGAAGATCTATACCTGATGTCCCGTTCGGTAGGAGGTGAAGTATCGAGGGTGTTCAGGGATTTGAATGAGACGAATATCAGTAGCCGTATAGATGTGGATAAGGATTTAGGCAAGAATGATGAATACACCTTGAAATTCGGATTGTCCAATACCTACAAATTCAGGGATTATAGTATTTTGGATTATGGAATTTATTACAATGGGGCCCGTTCATTAACAGGTAACCCGGATGAATTCCTAGCGGAAGGAAATATCTGGACGATGGATAATGTTTTGGGGACATCTTATCTCCAAGGAGATTTCCAACCAGCCAATACCTATTCTGCCAGACAGAATACCAATGCCGCTTATGCGATGGTGGATATGCAGATTCTCGAACCTTTGAAAATAATTGCCGGGTTGAGGGTGGAGCAATTCACGAATTGGTACACCGGACAGAATGCTTTGGGAAATGTGGTATATGATGATGAAAAAGTTTTGGACAAATGGGATGTGCTTCCTTCCTTGGGCATGGTTTATAATATGAATGATAAAATGAATCTGAGATTGTCGGGTAGCCGGACGGTAGCAAGACCTTCGTTCAAGGAAGTATCCGTTGCTCAGATTCAGGATCGATTATCAGGTGGATTCTTTTATGGAAATATTGATATCCAACCTTCCGAAATTACCAATATGGATTTGAGGTGGGAATACTTCTTTGGAAGAGGAGAGATTGTTTCTGTCAGTCCTTTCATGAAATTATTTAATAATCCGATAGAGTTGGCGGCTTATCAACAAGGTTCTTTCTACCGTGCGGATATTATTACGCCAAGGAATGGAGGAGATGCCAGATTATTTGGAATCGAATTCGAACTGAGGAAGAATTTCGGTTTTATATCAGAGGCAATGGAAAATCTGAGTATCGGAACCAATGTTTCCTTGGTGAAGTCGGAAGTAAAAATGACGGAAGAAGAATTAGGTGTCCGTAGGACTTGGGCCAGAGAAGGTGAAGTTGTGGAAGACACCCGTAACTTGGTGGGTACATCTCCCTATACAACCAATCTGTATTTGAATTATCGTTCGACAGGTACGGGAACGGAAGCGAATCTGAGTTATAATGTACAAGGAGAAAGGATTGTGGTTTTAGGCTTAGGTGAAGTACCGGATGTTTACGAATTGCCGTTCCACAGTCTTAATTTCAAATTGTCCCAGATGTTCGGAAAAGAGGATAGGGTGAAATTGAGTTTGGGCGTGAATAATATTCTGGGCAGTAAAAGGAAAAATGTTTACCGTTCTTTCAATGCGGAAGATCGGGTAGCCAGATTTACGGATCCGGGAACGGGGATGTCATTAGGATTTTCCTATCGTTTCAAATAAATATTATTACCAACGGTCTAAGTACAGGACAAAACTTATTCAACGGCCTTGTCAGGTGTTAGTTCACCTGACAAATGCTAGTGAAATGGAGTGTGCGAGGTGAACAAACACCACGCACGGCAACTGGTTTTGTTTTTTGTCCTGTACTTAGACCAACGGTATTAAAAAAAATCATAAAACCCCTGCAAGGTTAGATACTTGCAGGGGTTTTTATTTTTTATTGGGCATAAGCGGGTTGCGTAGTCGGGAGGTTAAAAATGAATTCGGCTCCTTCATTTAATCGGCTACTCACTTTAATCGTGGAATTATGGATGTCCAATATTTTCTTTACGATGGCGAGTCCGAGGCCGGCTCCCTTGTTGGTAGAAGAAGCGGTGTTTGTCGTTTTACGATACCGTTCGAAAATATGTGCCTGGTCTTCTTCCGGAATTCCGGGGCCCGAATCCGCAATACAAACTTCCACGCTTTCCGGGCCTTTTTTCAATTGTAATTGAATCGTTCCATTTTCCGGTGTGAACTTCAAGGCATTGTCCATCAGGTTTTGGATGACCCGTTCCACCAATCCCAAATCGGCGAAAACCATAGGTAAACCGTTTTCTGCATCCAATTCGAGTTTTATTTTTTTCTCATCGGTCAATATTTTGTATTTGGCGACGACATCCTGTGCCAAATCGGATAACTGGAATGCTTCTTTTTCCGGTTGGATTTCATTCGCTTCCAATTTCGAATATTCGAATAACTGTCCGACAAGTCCGGATAATTTTTTAGAACTATTGAAAACAATATTGAGATATTTTTCCCGGGCTTCTTTTCCGATTTTATCTTTTTTCATCAAAAGCGTTTCGATATACCCCTGCATGATGGCCAAGGGGGTTCTTAAATCATGGGAAACATTCGCAATCAATTCCCTTCTTAATCTTTCAATGGATTGCAATTGTTCGATATTACCGGAAATGGTGTCTGCCATTTCATTAAAAGTCCCTGAAAGAATATGGAAATCCCCTTCGGTCGTTCCGGAAATCCTAGCAGAATAATCGCCTTCCTTAAATCGTCTGAACGTTTTGATGATTTCCCTTAAACTTCGGGTGAGATACCAAATGGCAATCAGACCTACGAGCAAGGCAACAGCCAATGTGGTGAAAAATAAAAACACCCCCGATTTCAAAATATAACTGCTGAAAAGTGATCCTGCAATTTCGGTTTGTTTTTCACTGGCTAAGATAATATAGGCATAACCGCTTAATTGTTCATTTTCAAAAATAGGGGCGGCAGAAAATACTTTTTGTTCACCTTCGTTTCTCGGATCATCTCCGAGGACATAACTCTTTCCTTCATTATCTATGAATTCCTTTACCGGTTTTAAATCGACGGATTCCAATTCTACCGATTTTCCTGGCACGACATAATCTATTATTTTTCCTTCGGGATTTAATAAATATACTTCCGAACTGGGATTGATAACCATCATGGAATGCATGATGTCATGTGTAGCCGTAGTATCCGGAACACCATTGACCAATGGTTTTGTTTCCTTGACCAGATGGGAGGCAATGTCTCCGTATAATCTTTGGTTGACCTCCTGAAAATACCGGTTGGAGGTATAGGATGAAATCAGAATATATCCGATTCCCAGAATAATTAATAATAATAAAAGTGTGATGGATATTTTCCAGTATAATTTATTTCCTGTTTTCATAATCCGATATTTATGAATTATAAATCTTCATTAAAACGATAACCTACGCCCCAAGTCGTAAGAATGAATTTGGGGTTATTGGCATCCGGTTCTATTTTATTCCTAAGGCGATTGATGTGGGAATTGACCGTGTGTTCAAAACCGTCGAACTCATATCCCCAGACCAGATTCAGAATTCTTTGACGATTGTAACTGGTACCGGGTTTGGATGCCAGCAAAACCAATAAATCGAATTCCTTGGGAGACAATTCCACCCGTCGCTCATGTAGGGTGACTTTCCGCATATCCAAATCAATACTGAGTTCATTATGCTTCAATATTTTCTGAGGGGGTATTTCAGAAGATTGTCGACTCATTTCGTTTCTTCTGAAAATCGCTTTTACTCTTGCAATGAATTCCCTGACGCCGAAAGGTTTGGTCAGGTAATCGTCCGCTCCGGTTTCCAGCCCCAAGACTTTGTCGATTTCTTCCGACTTTGCCGTCAACATTAAAATAGGGGTATGGATATTCTTCGCTCGGATTCGTCGGCAGATTTCCAATCCGTCCAAGGACGGTAACATGATATCCAGAATGATAAGTTCGAATTGTTGGGCTAGGGCGAAACCCAATCCTTCGATACCATCATAGGCTTTGGTGATTTGACAATCCAAATCCAATAAATGGATTTCCAATAAGTCCACAATGTTAGGGTCGTCTTCTACTATGAGTACTTTTTTCATGTCTGTTTTTCAAAATTGATGGTAATCTTTTTCCAATGTCGGAATAAACTATCACAGAATTATCACGAAAACATAAGGATGTTGTGATAATTAATCGACCTTTTTCAAGATTGATTATTCCGAAAATGAAAATTAGGATTAAAATGGTAGTTTCCACGACATTTTGAAGGGTGTTTTTTTAATTGTAATTTTCTATTAGTTTGGTTTTTAGTTGTTTATGTTTTTTTGTGTCCCTTGTGATATTTCTGTGATAATTCCGTGAGGGAGTCGTTAACCTTCTCCTGTAATTTTGTCATTGTGAACAAGCGGAAAGAAAATCAAAGTCTTTCCGAATTATCAAATCAAATTGTAAAATAAATTAGTTATGAAAAATCTAATGCATTTAGGAACAGTCATTGTGTTATCATTTATACTTGTTACGATGTTTTCTTGTAAGGATGATAATGACAATGCAACCTTTAACCTCGACATTACAGGACTTGAAGATTTAGGCGCCGATTATAGATATGAAGGTTGGTTGATCGTGGATGGTAGCCCTGTTACCTCCGGATTATTTACGGTTGACGGGAATGGGAATATGTCAACGACTTCCTTTACGGTCAATGAAACGGATTTGGACAGGGCATCTACTTTTGTCTTGACTATCGAACCATTTCCGGACAGCGATCCTGCTCCAAGTAAAGTACATATTCTGGCGGGCGATTTCAGTGGTACTTCCGCCGATTTAACAGTGGCACATGGTTCGGCTTTGGGTAATGATTTTACCTCCTCTACCGGAAAATATATTTTGGCGACGCCCACTGACGGAATGAATAACAATGAAAAATCAGGTGTTTGGTTTTTGGATCCTGCCGCCGGTCCGGGAGCTGGATTGGATTTGCCGACATTGCCGGAAGGCTGGGCTTATGAAGGCTGGGCTGTTATCAACGGTACTCCGGTGACTACAGGAACATTTACAGATATAGGTGCTGCGGATGCATTCGGTGGTTTTAGTGGGACAATGGGAGCCCCTTCCTTCCCTGGAGAAGATTTTGTAGCCAATGCTCCTTCGGGTTTGACTTTTCCTACGGATTTGTCGGGTGGAACGGTTGTGATTTCCATAGAGCCTGTACCGGATAATAGCACTGCTCCCTTCCTGCTTAAACCATTAGTGGGACAAGTACCTGCGGATGCTTTGGATCATACCGCTTATTCAATGGGTAATAATGCGGTTGCCACAAATCCGACAGGGACAGCAAGAAAATAATTGATTGTTCCTCGGGTCTGATGACCTAAGCAATTTGAAGACACCTGCCAAAATATTTTGGCGGGTGTTTTTATTAAAGGTTATCACGAATAATTGGTTATAGTGAAATTGATTTTTTGAAAATATACTTCATCATTCCTCTCAACCGTAGCTATGGCTACGCTTTTCGAGTACTTCTTCGCCTATTCTCAAAACCTCTAATTCCCCTTTCATAAAAAACTTTTCGTGATAACCTTTATTAAGAAGCAGGTTTAATGTCTTAATAAAGAGTTGTAGTTTTTTCTCAATTTTTCCGGTGTATATCCGAATTTGAATAAAATAAAAACCCAAAGATTTATCAGGTTGACTTTGAGCCATGAATTCTGCTCGTATTTTCTAGCACTGACCAATGCAGGGGAGTCGATAAGTGAAAAAGGAATATTGTTTTTCCGGATTCTATTCATCATTTCGAAATCTTCCATGATACAATAATCTTCATCGTATCCATTGAGTTTTTTGAAAGTCGAAGTTTCGAAAAAATGGCATTGATCTCCTCCTCCCGAAAATATGCCATTTCTTTTTGTGAAAAATCCATTGCATTTCAATAGCCATTTTCGACTGTCGAATCGGTAGGAAAAAAATCCCATTTTATTTCCGTTTCTTATGGATGATATAATTTCAGAATAAAAATTTTCAGGTAGCCGGACATCGGCATGTAGGAAAAGAAGAATTTCGCCTGAAGCCCGGGAGCTTCCGAAATTCATTTGTGCGGCTCTGCTGTGTTTTTCACATTTAAAATATTTTATGATGGGATATTCGTTTAATTTCTTCTCAAGGAAATCATTCGATTGTCGGGAATCCGATATGATAATCTCTATCGGATGATTTGTGGATTCAATTAAACCGGGAATTAGGTTCCCGATATTTTCAGCTTCATTATATGTAGGAATGATAATGCTTAAAAGCATGGATTAAAATGCTTCGTTGAATGTCAGATAAAAATTAAATCCTTCCGTATTGAATCCTACATCCAAGCGGATGCGTGTTTTTTCTTTTTTATTCAATTCGTAACGCAATCCCAATCCTCCTGAAATTTTGAATGCATTATTTGTAGGGTCGTCTCCGATATGGGAAAGGCCGGTAAAAACAGTTCCGTTAAATCTTTTGAAAATGGGATATCTTAATTCGCTTTGCCAATGCCCGATAAAATAATCAGTATATCGTCTGTCGGGGAAGCCTCTGGCAAGACCGGGAGAAGCGGAAACATAAGGGAGGTAATAAAAAGGTGTGGTGTTTGTCGCATAGGATAAATAAAATTGATGGGCCAGGACCATTTTTTTTCCAACGGCATGATATCCCCGTGCATCCAAAGTGGATTTGGAAAAAGTGTGTGGGGAAATAAACCCGTCGATACTGGTGTCGATGTTGAAATCAATGAAAAAACCTTTAGTCGGAAAAAATAAATGATCCCTGTTGTCGAAAATATAAGATAGGGATGTCATCCACATGCTGCCGCCTTCCCTGCCTATGAGTTCGTTTTGGTTGATGATGCCGTTCTCGGCAATTTCCACAATGTCGAAATAATCGAATTTGAAGCCGATGCCGCCGAAATGTGCTCCTTTGATATTCCGGATATACCGATTGTAAAACCGAGGAAAATTTACTCTGTATATTTCTTTGTGTTCCTTGCGTGAATTTGGCCCTATTCCGTAAAAATTGAAGAAATAACGATAGTATCCCGCCTCACCTAATATCCTGTTTTTTTCGTTTTTAAAATAAAATTGGTAAGGAGAATAAATGAGGAGTTGCTTTTTAAGGGTATATGCTGTGCCCAGTATGATCTGGGAAGGTCTGCTGTTCTTGGGTTCTCCTTTGAACCTGAAGGCAACGGAACCCATCCCTCCGAAAGCGAAACCTGTTTCGGGTAGGTAAAAGGCTATCGGTAATGCGGTGTATGTTATTTTTTTTTCTTTTTTTAATGTGTCCTGTTGGGCAGACACTGTGAATGCGATTAGAAAATAAAATAATACTAATATGCTTTTTATGAATAGAGCTGAATATCCCATGTCTATATTTATTGACATAAATATAGAATTGTAAATTGGATTCCTAACTTAAAGTTGGTCGGCTAAAAGACGCAAGGGAGTGTTTTAGCCTTCCATGTATATTTCTTCGATACTTCTGTTTTCATATCTTGCCCTTGTCCAAAATAATAATTCTTCTATCCCTATGGGTTGAGGTGATTTGTTTTCGAATGATTGAAGATCTATGATGAAGGTTCCGAAAGTTTTTTTCTTTTCTTTTTCCGTTTTTGTTTTGATGATTTTTTTGAAAAAAGCCAAAATGATTTCTGTGTAGTCATGAAAGGATGAATTTTTTTTACGTTGTCTCCATACCGAGGTCATGAGGGAATCCAGTAAATCGAAATTCTTGGATTCGTAGTGTAAGATGAGTTCCATTATTCGACAGAATAATCGGATGTTTTTTTGAGGGTCTGCATTCTTTTCATAAAGTATGAGGTTCAGCCAACTTATAGCCTCTGAAAAATGACTTTTAAGAAAACAGGCAATCATGTAGTTGTATTGAATCATGACCAGGCGTGAAAAGTTCATGTGGGGCTGGTAGAGATTGTATTTTGTGCGATTCTTGTTGATGCTTTCATATGCTGTATCCAGTTTCCTGTAATTCAGAAAATATAATTGTTCAAGAAATATTTTACTTTGGAATAATTCGACTTCATCCCTGAAAAATCTCGTAGGAATATTTTCTATTTTTTTTATTTGTTCGTCAAAATCGTCAACCTTTTTTATGAAAATGGAATTGCCTACATAATTAGATACGATTATCTTGTATAATAATGGTTCTGCTTTTATCATGTGAGGGTGTGCTTCCCAGATTTTTATTATTTCTTTATAATAGAGGTGTGCAGCTTCCTTGTCCGTGTATATCAAGGACTCTAATCTTCTTGCACTTTCCTTATAATATTTCGAATAAAAAGACTGAGGTGCTTTTTTTGAATTCAATAATTCTGATTCTGATATGTTTTTCAATAGTTCTGCATATTCATGATCGGCATCTTGGTAATTTATTCTATAGCATAGTAATAGTAGATGTTTAATCCTTCTGAATTCTATTTCCTCTTTTAATGTATCAATGGATGTGTTGAGTTCTGTGTAAGAAATTTGGACGGCCTCCATCAGGTTTTTCTTGACCGTTGCGACTTGTTGTATGACTTTTAATTTTTGAATTTCAATCAGCGCCGGATAATAATGGTACTCACTAGCCATTTTTTCTGCTTTCGCCAAGTGGCGTAGTGCTTGTTTTTTTAGCCCCTTATTCAACAGGATTTCAGTTTCTGCTAAAAGGTTGTTGATTTGTGCCTTGTAATAGTTTGTCTCATGATATATTCTAAGGCATTTTAGAACCAATAAGTATAAATGCCTGAATGTTACGCTTAGTTGCAGGATATCCACACCTTTTTTCTTTAGCTTTTGAGTGAGTTTTTCTTTATCATATTCCTTCTGTTGGTTCAGCAGATTGAATAACAAAGTGTAGTTTTCTCCTTTTCCTAATTTCGCTACATATTTCTTGAAATAACCCTTTTCAGCCTGATCCATATTATGGATCAGGTCATAAACGGGAGGGGGCTGTGTGTTTTGTTGATTCATGTGTGTCTTGATATTTAATTTCTATGGGATTGCAATATTATGAAATATAATTTTTAGAACCTTGTTTGAAAGGTGTAAAACTTTATAAATGAGTTGTTTCTGTTTGTTTTTTCTTCGTTGCTTGATGTCTTTTTGTTTGTTCGAAGTTTAATATGCATGTTATTTTGATTTCGGTAAACTTGGGTTTGCCCTGATATTTGTGATAACGAAACGAACAAAACCGAATATCATGGTTAAACAACAATATAGGAAATTAGCAATGATTTGGAAGGAACTGGAACATATGTGCAAAGGAGAACCGATTGTCAATGTGATGGCGGAGATCCGGAAAAAATATGGTTATGAAGACCATGATGATCTGGGTTCTTCGCTATCCTTTGAAAACGGACTGCTTAATCAGTTGGACAAATCCTTTCTTAGGGATGTTTTGTCTAAGAAAAGAATCGATGCCGGATTTTTCTACGAATGGATAATTAGGGCTCGGACTTTTCCTGCTCTGAGGATAGGAAAGGAAGGGATCGAAATGCCACAGGCATTTTATTGGAAAACACGTTTGCATCTTATCGAACCTGATTTGATGGAAATCCAAAAATCCGTAGGAAGGATTTATAATAGGGTTTCAGAAAAATGGGGTACATGTTTCGTCATAAAAGATCAGCGTATCATTACAGATGTTGGAGTAGTGGAAGGATTAAGGGAAGGGGAAGAATTGTTGGAAAAAATACGAATTGATTTTTCCAATGTCCCTTACCATCGTTATATGGATTCTTTCAGAGGCTTAGAAGTTGAAAAAATAGATTACGAAAATAACAGGGCTTATCTGAGAACTATGAGTGAGAGTGATATGGGAAGCCTTTTGCCACTGCCATTGGAAATATCCGATTGTCGTTCTAATGGACTGACAAAGATAGTGGCACTAGGCTACCCTAATCGTTATTTTGATGAAAGAAGGGAACATGATAGGCTTGTTTTTGATAACGGTCAAAGATTGGAATTCAAAAATGCTATTCCCGGCTTGCTTGTGAAAAACGGAAACCAACATGCAGAATATTCCCTGTCGGCATTACCGGGAATGGAGGGTGCTCCCATTGTGGAATTATCAACCGGTAAAATAATAGGAATATTAAATGCCGATATATTAGAACAAATTCGGACATCGAAGATGTCTTTGGATAATAGTCAGCAAGTAGGAATTTAGTTTAATAGTGTAATTTGTTTTGTAGAAAAGGAAGCCGGGTAAAACTGCGGTAATATCCGGATTCCTTCTTTTAAATTGAATTAGAATCGGACGGTGGCGACAAAGAGAGGGTGTGGCTTAATTTTCGATGCCGCTGCCGTCCTTGTTAAAAATAAATGTCCATATTTCAATAACCCGACTGCCAACTATGATCTAACCCAAATGAATCACCCTACCCCGCCAAATGGGAATCGGGGCTTTTGCCCTATCAATGCGGAGGCACGTCCTCAGTGCCTCTGCTACTTTTTAAATGAAATTCCTTATTTTCGACTAAGAAACCCAATAGGAATAATTTAAAAACCAAGAAAAGTCAATGTTAAAATGAAGGCCCCCGACAGAATACTCAAACTGCTTCCCAAAAGATTAATGGCACTTGATCGTACCGATCTTTTTGAGGATAAGGAAATCAAAAATAAAGAAACGGAAAAGCATTCCGACATAGATATGTTTTTTGCCGGTAGTTCTGCACCTGAAAAACGGAAAAAGAATTTTTTGGATTTTACTTTCCATAAGAATTTCAAAGGTGCATTGGGAAAAGGAATGAATTCTTTCAACGAAGAATCGAAATTGAAATGGCTGGAAGAAAATTTTTCCAAAAAGGAATATAGGAATTTATTGCACGAATATTACTTATGGGAAAATAGTAAAAAGAAAATCTATCCTGTAGATGATGCTGTCGGTGAAATACGGGATGTGGTCATTGGTTACACCACCCATTATGTCAGGGATGGGGAAGATGATGCAATGATAAAGGCGTTTGATGAAATTTATAAAGAAATTCTGGAAGGCATTATTTCCTTATCAGAAAAACAATTGCCCCGTATGAATTTCTATACCATTGTAAGGGATGGTGATGCAAAAGAACAGCTGGAGAATTGGTTTTGTGAAAAAAGAAAAAACTATTGTGAAGGATTGGAGTGCTTCCTGAAAGGAAAAACTTTTGGGTATAATATCCTGGAAAAAAATTCCCATGACAAATTATGGATACAGGATGAAATCGTACCTGTCGTTTCATGGGATGAAAAAAAGAAAAATCATATTTTATATAGTCGGCCCGAAATTTCAACATCCGCACTGATTTGCCATTCGGATGATGAGAAATTCGATGCGAGATATGTACTTCCCGAAACATTGGTCGGTGGTAATATTTTGTTTGTAGGGCCCTATTTGTTGGTGGGTTATAATAGCTTATATAGACCGAGTGAAAATTCTTTTTATACGGCCGAAGAATTCAAACAAGTCCTATCGGATTTATTTGCCGTAAAAAAAGAAAATATAATTATCATCGGTTCGGAAAAAGAAATGATCGATGTGGATAACAAAGGAGAAGAATCTTTTTCTTGGTTTTTCGAAGGGAATAACCATCAACCCTTATATCATTTGGATTTGTTCATTACTCCTGCGGGAATAAATCCCGATACAGGAAAATTCAGACTCGTCATCGGGGAACCTGTCCTTGATTTCGAATTGGACTCTGAAAGCAAATTGGTTAAAAGTGGCTATTGGGATTGGATAGTCACCCAAATGAAAAAGACAGTTGCCCGGCTAGAAGAAATGAAAGAATTTGAAATAGAGAGGATTCCCATGCCTTTGACTTACGTGGATTTGATAAATAATGTTGGTGCATTGAAAAGAGTGTGGGTTTTTGCCTCCTACAATAATTGCATCGTACAGTATATAGGGAATGGGAATAGGAATGATTTCGTTCTCTTACCCCGTTACAGTGGTGATTTCAAGGACGAGAAAGTGGAGTATATGGATGATGAGGGCCAATCTTTTAAAGATCCCGATGGGAATAAGTATAAGGGGGGGGATTGGTCCGACTTGGAAAAATACGAAAAAGAAGTGGAAGAATTTTGGTCTTCAAAAGGAATAAAACCACTCTTCATATCGAATTTCCTTCCTCTTTTGATTTTCAGGGGTGCATTGCGGTGTATGGTGAAAATTATAGACAGAGGAACTTTTGTCGAAAGAAAAAATAAACCAATTTAATTTTAATATTAAAGAACCTTAGTTATAAAATGAAGGTTCCAATCAAATCATGAAACTATGAATAACATTCGGAATTTTAAATCAATCGAAGCCAAGGAGAAAAACAATAAGTATGTACTGGAAGTCGCAGTGCATAATTCCACAAAATTAACAGATGTCGATATTGAAGAAGGTGCTATTTTGAAAGTGCTTGAAGTCAAGGATGCCAATGAAAATACTACACATGTTGATTTGCAATATGAAACCCGGAAGACTCCTGCTGATTATGCAGTAGGAACGGGTAACGTATTATTATACAAGGATGATAAAAATGTGCCTTCCCTGACTTTCGAAGAAGATAGTGCCAATAGATTTAATTGGGATATGATGTTTGTAGGAGGAGACGATGTTAGGGATGATCGACAAGCCCAACCTATAAAAGTAGGTCTGATGAGTGATGGTATTTTCCTACAAAGGAAAAGAGCGGCCAATCGCCGAAATGATATCCTAACCGTAATTAAAAAATTCTAAAAAGATCAATAATGTAAAAAAAAGGGGCTGTAATTTTACAGCCCCTTTTTTTATTTTTCCCTAAAGAAAATTCCAATCGGAACACCCGAAAAATCATAATGCTCCCGAATCTGATTTTCCAGAAAATGTTTGTAGGATGACTTCACATGTTTAGGATGGTTACAGAAAAATGCAAATGCCGGATAATAAGTTTTTATTTGGGTGATATATTTTATTTTGATAAATCTATTCCGACTGGCGGGTGGTGGTTTTTGTTCAATAATAGGTAAAAGCAGTTTATTCAATTCGGAGGTCTTAATCGTTTTAGTCCGATTAGCAAAAACTTCCAAACCGGCATCGATGGCCTTGAATATCCTTTGTTTTTCCAAAACGGAAATAAAAAGAATCGGTACGTCATTGAAGGGAGCCAAACGATGACGGATTTCCCGTTCCATATCTCTAGCCGTATGGGTGTTTTTATTCTGGATCAAATCCCATTTGTTGACCAAGATGACAATACCCTTGTTTCGTTTGATAGCTAAATTGAATATACTCAGATCCTGGGATTCCACTCCCAGGGTAGCATCAATGATTAAAAAACAAATGTCGGCTTCTTCCAAGGCACGGATGGCTCGCATGACCGAATAAAATTCCAAATTCTCATGTACCTTGTTTTTCTTTCGGATACCTGCAGTGTCAATCAGGACGAATTCCTTTCCGAATTTATCATAAACCGTATGGATGGAGTCACGGGTCGTACCCGCAATATCCGTAACCACATTCCTCTCTTCATCGAGTAGGGCATTCACAAATGAAGATTTGCCAACATTCGGTTGGCCGATAATAGCGAACTTGGGCAAATCGGAATTTTCTTTTTCTTCATCTGATAGATGTTCCGTTACGGCATCGAGAACTTCCCCTGAACCACTACCTGTAATGGAGGAAAGAAAGTGGGTTTCCTCAAATCCCAAACTCCAGAATTCATTGGCATCCAGTAAGCGGGAGTGATTATCCACTTTGTTTACTGTAACGATAACCGGTTTTGTAGTCCTCCGTAATATCTTGGCCATTTGTTCATCCAAATCGGTAATCCCGGTAGTAACATCAGCCATGAAAATAATAACATCCGCTTCCTCTATGGCGATTTCTACCTGGTTACGGATGGCTGCTTCGAAAATATCATCGGAATTCTTAACGAAACCGCCGGTATCGACTACCGTAAATTTCTTTCCATTCCATTCACAGGTACCATATATCCGATCCCGCGTCACACCGCTGAAATCATCTACTATGGCCTGGCGTTCTCCGATCAGGCGATTGTATAAAGTGGATTTCCCTACATTGGGTCTGCCGACTATGGCTACGATGTTATTCATAATGGAAAAATATTCTGTTCTCCGAACGGCTGCAAAGATAGTTGTTTTTTATTCCTAGTGGTGATCGTTTCGGAAGATGTACTTTTATCCTCCAAACGAAAAGGCTATCTTTTCCGTTTTTTATGAAAATCGCTTAACTCCCATTGCTTGGATTTTATAGAAATCAACGGTTGGTTTGTCAATAATTTCATCCTATATGATGAAAATACGACAGCTCTTTTGGACACGGGGTTCTTCAAAGGAATAAAGGGGATTGGAAATGCCTTACGGAGCATTGGCCGCAGTTTTTCCGATGTGGACTATATCCTTGTAACACACGGCCATTTCGATCATGTAGTACATTTATCGAAACTCAAGGAAATCACTCAGGCTACCATTGTCGGTGCAGCAGAAGAACAGATACATATCGATGGCCAATTCCCTTACAAGGGAATAACAAGAGTGACTCAAGGATTGGAAGCATTGGGGCGTTTTGCATTTTCCTACAAACCCGCCAAGTTGGATTATGCTGTGGCGTATGATGAAGTATTGGATATCTTCGGAGGGTTGCAGGCCATTCATCTCCCCGGACATTCCATCGGACATTTGGGATTTCTTCATTTGGAAAGCCGTTATCTTTTTGTAGGTGACTTTATTGATACCAGAAGAAGGAAGGAACGTTTTCCGCCTGCCATCTTCAATTCTTTTCCTGAAGCATTTCCCACTAGCATTGAAAAAGTGGATGCTATGAAACTCAATGGTATAATTAGCAATCATGGCCCAAGATTAAGTCCCGAAGAACAATTGCGGCGATTTAAGAAATTCACGAAAAAATATTGGCAAAAGCAAAAACAAGGGAAGTGAACTCGACAAGTAGCTGAAATAATAACCTAAAGAAAAGGAAAATCTATTTTGGTATATTTGTAGCCACTAATGTAAAATACCTGGATTTGATTACTGAAGAATCGATTGTAATCGATGCTTCTCCTGAAGGAGTATTCGATGTATTGGCGGATTTGGAGGCATCCGTTGCTTGGAGTTCGCAATTAGAGGAATGCCGTTTATTGGAAGAAGGACCGTTAAAGGTAGGGAGTACCTATTACCAGAAGATAAAAGTGTTCGGGCGGATAGTCCAATATGAATATAGGATAAAAGTATTCGATAGGGAGACTTTGAGTATTGTTACGGAATGCGAAGATGAGGTAATGCCGGTAGATGTCCATTATAATGTTATGGAAGATAAAGGCAAAACCGTAGTACACATGAAATCGGAAGGGGAAACCGGAACCGTTTTCAAAACCATTGCTTCCCCAATCCTCAAAATGTTGACGGCCAAAAGCATGAGGTTGTTCCTTTCCGAATTAAAGACCCATGTCGAGACTCCAATCCAACTGAAAGACTAATATTTTTCTTTCTTTGTTAAGACTTTCATAAGTGCCTGAACAAATGGCATATATTTCTTGTAGATTTGTAGAATGGCAATGGTAGCTTCATATTACTTTTGCCTATCATTGGAAATAAAACATTCAGAATGAAAAAAACATCCTTCCTTTCCTTTTTGGGAACCATGCTGATGGTTTTTGTAATGGGAACAAGCGGTTGCTCAGGTGCGAAGCAGGCAGGCTCCAAAGTTAAATCGGATAATGGTTCACTGGCAGCCAACCAGAAGGCGTTACTTTGGAAAATATCAGGAAACAAACTCAAGCAGCCTTCCTATCTTTTCGGAACTATCCATATGATCCCCGAAAAAGATTATTTCATGCCCGCTTATGTGGAATCTGCATTATCCAAATCGAAGAAGGTCATCTTCGAAATCAATACGGATGATATGTCGGATATGTCTATGATGGGGTCTTTGATGGATATGATGTTCATGGAAGAAGGAACCACCCTCAAGGACTTACTGAACGAAGAAGATTATAAAAAGGTCAAGGATAAATTGTCCGAAAATCCATTAATGGCATTGATGGGAGACATGACAGATAGAATCACTTTTCCTTAGTTCCATGTTGGAACAAGGAGATATGGGAGGTGGAGCCAGTCCCTTTGGTGGCGGTGGCGGAATGGATCTAGGATCGATGAAATCCTATGAAATGGAATTTACGGATATGGCGAAGAATAAGGATATTCCTATCGGAGGCTTGGAAACCATCGCTTTCCAAATGAGTATGTTCGATAGTATCTCCTTGGAAGATCAGGCTGAAATGTTGGTGGAAACACTCAATGGTTCGGATGGGGAAAAGGACAATGCCATTGAAAAAATGGTTGCGCTTTATACGGAACAGGATATTCCCGGTTTATATAAGATGATTCGTGCCCAGTCGGAAGGTTCGTCCGATTTCGAAGATAAATTCCTCACCATGCGGAATAAGAATTGGATACCCTTGATGAATGAAGCAATGTCGGAAGAGGTTACTTTTTTTGCCGTGGGAGCAGGACACCTGGGAGGAGAACAAGGCGTAGTCGCTTTGTTGAGGAAAGAAGGCTATGTGGTTTCCCCTGTTTTGAAGTAAAAAAGAGCCATGCCCATCATTCAGGAGGTAAGAGGCAAGACGCCTCGTTTTGGAAAAGATAATTTCATTGCCGAAAATGCTACCATCGTCGGAGATGTAATATGTGGCGATGAATGTAGCTTTTGGTTTCAAACAGTAGTTCGGGGGGATGTCAATTCCATTCGGATGGGAGATCGGGTCAATGTCCAAGACGGAGCGATTATCCATTGTACTTATGAAAAAGCCGCTACGACCATAGGGAATAATGTTTCCATCGGCCATCGGGCCATCGTTCATGGATGCACCATAGAGGATAATGTATTAATCGGAATGGGAGCCATCGTTATGGATCATGCCCATATTCCTTCCAATGTTCTCATCGCTGCCGGAGCTGTGGTGCTTGAAAATGCAGTGTTGGAACCAGGTGCCATTTATGCCGGTGTACCGGCTAAGAAAGTCAAGGATTTGACTCCGGAAACATTCAAGGATACCGTAGAACGGATCGCCGATAATTATGTCATGTACTCTAGCTGGTTCATGTGATCGGAAACATGATGAATGTTGTTTTTCACTTACTTTTTTTGTTCTGTAATTATTAGAAAACCTTTCCTTTTCGTTGAAAGTCACATTTAGGCATCATTTTGGTATTAACAAATTGAAGAACGCAAGACTATTAAACCCACACTTGTCTAATACTATGATGTTATGATGAAACTTGCGTATTTGTGGCTATGTATAGCCCGGTTCCTATTGCTCAGTTGTAGCGTGACGGCTTCCGTCCCTCTCTCAGATAATGAGTGTGAACTTGTCGTTTTTTCCGAAATTAGAATGGTTGATGGAGAAATCAATCTGGATTTTGATAGTTTATGCGAATTCGATTATCTCGTGCTGGAGGTTTACGACCATTGGGGCAACCATGTTTTTGGGATGGATGAAGAAGGCATAGAATGGGGAGATAGGAATATTGTTATAGAATCTTCCAAATGGATTAAGGGAGAAGCCGTATTAAGCGGTTCATATTATTATGTGGTAAAATACAAGTTCAAGGGAGTAAAGGAATCTGCCAAACAAAGCGGTACTCTCCGTGCATTGGAATCCTGAGTCGGCTTAACCAGCCCCTTTTATCCAACTCAGAATGTCATCACTCATGGGGCCTGTTTTCGGGGAGACATGTTTGATCAGATACCCGTTTTCATCCAAGAGGTATTTCTGGAAATTCCATGATACCTTGGAATCGGCCACACCGTTCTTTTCCTTTTCTGTTAGGAACCGGTAAATCGGATGTATCTCTTTCCCTTTTACTGAAATTTTTGCCATCATAGGGAATGTCACACCGAACTTCTGTTCACAGAATGTTTTTATTTTTTCATTGGAACCCGGTTCCTGCCCAAGGAAATTATTCGCAGGAAAACCGATGATGACAAACCCGTCGTCCTTGAATTTATTATACAATTCCTGCAAGTCCCTGTATTGGGCTGTCAATCCGCACTTGGAAGCCGTATTGACAATCATGATTTTTTTTCCTTTCAATTTTCCGAAATCAAATGTTTCTCCATTGATATCCGCAACTTGGAATTGATGGATGCTTTGCTTTGCATATTCAGTTTTTTCCATTGTTTCGGTAGCGGTATTTTTGGAACTATTACATCCGAATAAAACAATGAGCATCAAAAAAGGAATTAATATTCTCATGGAATCTTTTTTATGAAATCTATTATTAGTCTAATAATCAAAAATAGAATTTGTTCAAATATTCATCAATACACCCGACCACCAAACATAAGCCATACTTGACAAAGCGATGATATTACTACCGAAACCGAATAGTTTCATTTCTGATAAAGTATAGGTCTTTCCCTTGAAAATTATAAATAAATCGGCGAGTAACCAAACGAGTCCGGCAGCCAGCATACCTCCGAAAATAAAATCCTTATAGAAATACATCAATAGGAAAACCTCCAAGGCGACAATTGATATGATCAAAGCCTTGGTTCCCTTGATGCCTAACCGGGTGGCAGTGGTATGCCTATTGGCTTTCCTGTCCGGTTCTATATCCATCACTTCTCCGATGAGTTGCGATTGTACGGCAAAGAGGAGCAGGTAGAAATAAGTCAGCTTAGGAACTTCGGGGGTTTCATTGAGGAGCATGCTGAACGGAACGATGAGTAAGTATCCGAATTGGGCAAACAATTCCAAAGGCGGTGTATTCCTAAATCCCTTTTTAGGGAAATTATAAGCGAGTAACACGAGAAAAAGAACCGTAAAAAGATAAAAGGCTTCCATGCCCATATGGAAAATGAAAAAACCATAGGCTAGGATTTGCAAGATGATGAGTAGGGGAGGGAGGGTAGATAATTCTTCTTGACTGCCTCTGGCTCCGAATAGGAAACTGTCTTTTCTGGGGTTATGTCGATCCGTTTCGTAATCGACATAATCATTCCAGCCATAGATGATGAAATTCAGGGGGAATGTGACAAAAAACAGACCGATCCAAAAATCGGATTCCTTCCAGATTTCCATTCCGCTAAGGGGAAGGAAATATAACCAAAGTGCCGGAAACCACAATCCCGGACGGGAAACCTTGAACCAGAATACCGATTTTTGAAGCATACAGATAGATTAATCCGGGTGCTTACTCGTGGACCAATATCGATGGATGATATCGATGACCTTAACGAAATCATCGAAGATGACGGGCTTGATCATGTAACCCGCTACATTGAGATTGAAGGATTCGTATCTGTCCTGATGTTCTTTGGAAGTCGTCAGGACAACAACGGGTATCCGTAGGAACCGATGATCCTTTTTGATGATATTGAGAAATTCAATACCGTTCATCCGAGGCATATTGATATCCAGAATGATGATGCTTGGCAACTGATTGGCATTCTCCTCCAGATATTCCAATGCTTCTTCTCCATTATTCGTTACATCCAGAGGGTTGGTAATCTTAAGTGATTTTACCGCCCGCTTTACGGTCATGATATCTATCTCATCATCCTCAACAAGCAATATGGGTCTATTATCAACACTCATGGTAGTACTTTTTTATAATATCCAAAGATATTGTTTATTTGGGTAAAGTGAATAAAAATCTACATCCCTTTCCTTCATCGGATTCAAGCCGAATGGTACCATCGTTCTGCTCGATTATTTTTTTGATGATTGACAACCCTATACCCGTACTTTCGAATTTGTCACGGGCCTGGAGGGTTTGGAATATCTTGAATATCTTGTTGTGGTAGGCGGGTTTAATCCCCGGGCCATTGTCTTGTACATAGAATTCCCAAGTATCCTCCAAATTCCGAACCCCTACACTGACAATACATCTATCCTTATCATTGTATTTGATGGCATTGCTGATAAGGTTCTGGAAAACCTGGCTGATTCTGATTTCACTATTGACTATGGTTGGTAATTCATTATCAAAAACTATTTCAAAAGTGTCCTTGGGTGGTGCAATGGTATCGATGACATCCTTGACAATGGTATTGAGATTGATTTCCTTTTCCTCCCCATCCAACCGTCCGACTCTGGAATATTGTAGAATGCCTTCGATCAATTGTTGCATCCTTAGTACCCTTTTCTTCATGAGAGAAAGAAGGTTTTTCCCTTCATCATCCAAGAGTTCGGAATAATCTTCAATCAACCAGGAGGTCAGGGAGCCGATCCCCCTTACGGGAGCCTTGAGGTCATGGGAAACGATGTAGGCAAAATTCTCCAACTCCTCATTGGCCTTTTTCAAACCTTTGATCAATTCCTGTTGTAGGTTTTCGGATTCTTTCCTACTGGAAATATCCCTGGATACGCAAATCACAAAGTGGTCATTATTCAATTTTACTTGTTTAATACCGATCTCTACAGGAAAATCAAATCCATCCGTATTCTGATCCTTTTCGGTGATGAATGATTTTTCGGTTTTCAGTTTTTCAAGAATATCCTTCCATTCCCCTTCATTTTCGAATTTCGAATCTATTTCGAATATTTTCTTTGTAAAATGATTGCCTCGTTCACTGCCCATCCATTGTAGGGCATTATGATTGGCGAAGACCAAACCTCCATCGGTATCCATCACTTGAATGGCATCATTCGATTGGTTGATGAAATGTTGAACCTGAAGTATTTCTTCTTCAACCTGTTTAATATGCTTGGATTGTATTTCGATAAAATCGATAACCTTCAATATATCGTCTTCATCGTCAATGAAATTGATATTGGAATCAGAATCATCAACAGATAATAATGTGTTGAGGGACTCCTTGAGGCGGTTCAGTATTTCAGCCTGTTTTTTTGATTCTTCGGATAATTGGATATTGGACGATTCCAATTCATTGGAACTGATATCCATACTTCTTTCCAACAGCAATCGATCCTCTTCATAGTGTTGGTAGGATCGATCAATGGCTTCCAAGAAAGGGAGCATGGAGTCGGGAACGTTCTCCAACCCACCCAAATGTCTTTTGATTTGTCTTTTCAGTAGTCTATTCATATTTGAGTTAACCGAATCCGATTATTTTTCTCCTAGTAGGGTAATGGTCATGGTTTGGTTGTGCAAACGACAACTGTGGAATCCGGCAAAAGGGGATAATTCACCATAGGAATAAAAACCTGTGATGGGTATCTTTTCACCGATGATTTCGATGACACTTTCCACTTCTTCATCTACTCGTTGATCCAAGACCAATTTACGACCTACACAACTGACGAGTATCGCCAATTCCGGTTGGTTTCCCTTTTTGTCAATGGTGGCCTTTCCTGACTCGGCAGCTTCATAAGCTCCATCGATGAGTTTGTCAAAATTGGCTTTCATGAGCTGTGCGGTAGCACCCACCGGAATGTCACCGGCAAAAGTCATACTCTGTGCTTCTTCATCAATGGAAAGAATGGTTCTAACCAAAGGCTTGTCTTCGTTTTCTGTTGTAATACTCAATGGGAATAATAATGCCGAACCGGGTAATTCCTTGGCTTTTTCTCCGAGGTATAATTTATATAATTCCAATGCGGATTTGCCATCTAATTCGTAAAGGACATTGTTTTTGGATTTGGTCACTTTACGTTTGGCTCCGAAAGTATCCCATCCCCCTACAGAACCATATCCGACCTGAATGGCATCACCATACAAACCGATAGCTATGATATTGCCGGATGTGGGTTGGTTGTTCCATCCTACCAAGGTCTTTTCGAATCGGGCAGCATCTCCTGCCAAACCTCCTGTAGTATTGACGCCTTCCGGTAGGGTTTCATTCAAGGCTTTCGCCAACTCGCTTCCGTTGACCAGACCTCCATCCGAAATGATGAAAACATGTTTCAAGCCATCTGAGATGAGGGCTTCGGCCAATTCCTTTCCTTTGGCATATGTCTCGGAAGCATCAGAAATGCTGGCCTGTTTTATTTTATATTTTGTCTTTTCAAAATGCAATGCCGTTACGACAATCGAATCATCCATTACGCTACTTTCCAGAATCTCCCCTGAGGTAGAATTCAAAATAACATCGGAATCGGGATAGAAGCCGAGGAGTTCATTGACCAAGGATTCGTTTTCCAAATTGTGCCGGCTGGCAAATGCGAAAACAAGATTATCCTGATGAGGTAATTCTTCACCTGAACGGATTTCCCATCCGTTATTCGCCGTCCATAATCGTTGTTGGATTTTCATAAGTAGAGATTTAGATTATCGGTTTTCAAATAGTATCTGAATGATGTACGAATAATTTTCGGTATTTGTTTGGAATTTATGACTATAAAAGTGCCAAAATCCGGTTTTTATTCACGCTATATCGAAGAAATGGATAACATGAATGGATTTTTAAAGGTCTGAATCCTTGGCGGCTTTTTCTGCAAGGGGAATATC
>JAHDFN010000300.1 GCA_020628145.1 Saprospiraceae bacterium
AGCCTCTGCCCTACCTGCCTTAAACGGATTGATGCGAAAATCGTATTTGAAGACAATAATGTTTTCATGCTGAAAAGATGTCCGGAACATGGCTCATCAAAAGTCCTTATCGCAGATGACAAGGAATATTATAAGAATATCAGAAATTATAACAAGCCCTCGGAAACACCCTTCAAATTCAGTACGAAAACACATTACGGCTGTCCATACGATTGCGGTTTATGCCCTGATCATGAACAGCATTCCTGCCTTACCGTTATCGAAATTACGGATCGGTGCAATCTGACCTGTCCTACCTGTTATGCCTGTTCTTCTCCTAATTACGGACGGCATAGGACATTGGAGGAAGTCAAAACGATGTTGGATACGATTGTGAGGAACGAAAAGGAACCGGATGTCGTACAAATCAGCGGAGGTGAGCCGACCATACATCCTCAATTTTTCGAAATCCTCGATTATGCGAAAACCCTACCCATTAAACATCTGATGATTAATACCAACGGTATAAGGATTGCCAAGGATTTCGAGTTTGCCAAGAGACTTGATACCTATACTCCCGATTTTGAAATCTATCTCCAATTCGATTCGTTTAAGGAATCGGTTCTTAAATCAATGAGGGGAGCCGAACTGACAAAAATAAGAAAACAGGCACTTGAACATCTGAACGCCCTGAATCTTTCTACTACACTTGTCATCACTTTACAGAAAGGCCTGAATGATGATGAAATCGGAAAGATTATTGATTTCGCCCTTCAACAGAAATGTGTAAGGGGTGTTACTTTCCAACCTACGCAAATTGCCGGAAGGCTTGAAAATTTCAATGAACAATCCGATAGGATTACATTGACGGAAGTCAGGCGTAAAATCCTTGAACAATCCGATATTTTCGAGGCGGATGATCTTATTCCGGTCCCTTGCAATCCGGATGCCCTAGTGATGGGTTATGCCTTGAAATTGGACGGGAAGGTTCTACCACTCACCCGGTACATCAACCCTTCAGATTTATTGGACAATAGTAAAAATACGATCGTTTACGAACAGGATGAAGTCCTTCATGAAAAAATGCTGGATATTTTCAGTACCGGTATTTCTACAGAAAAGGCATCTGCCGAAATGCATTCCTTGTTGTGCTGCCTCCCTTTTGTAAAAGCCCCCGAATTGGGATATGATAATCTTTTCAGGATCATCATCATGCAATTCATAGATGCCCATAATTTTGATGTAAGGGCTATTAAGAAATCCTGTGTGCATATTGTAGATAAGGATAATAAAATCATTCCGTTTGAAACGATGAACCTTTTTTACAGGGATGACAAAAAAGAATATCTGGAAAAATTAAAAAATACGATATTATGATATTAATGGATGGAGATGGCTTGTTATTATTCATTCTAATGTTCTACCTGGTTTGCCACCTTCCGGCGATCATTGCATTAATCATAGGCTTGGTCAAGCTTAAGAAGAAACCGGATACGGCTAAGAAATTCCTCATCTTTGCAGGGGTATATTTCCTGATTGGTGCAGGGGTATGTGGCTCGATGATGATAGGATAGGAAAATCGTTGTTTTTATCTGCGTTTCAATAAGTCGCTACGAGTTCCTTCAGTTTCTGAAGGTGTTCTTGTTTACGGGGGCCCCTCCTTTGTCGGTTGGTTTTTGTAAAATAGGTATGGTTTCCTAAAAACTTGACTTGTATCTTATTCCATTCCTTTATATCATCCAAAACATCGTATGCTTTCAATTCATCGAATAGAGAAGAGCCTATTTTTTTGAAATCATCACGCCCTAGATAATCCAGATCCGCATCACAAATGATTTCTTCATATTTTGACTTCGGAGATTGGGGAATCTTAGTGGCCATAATCATCCCACAAATCATATCTATCTCGCCTTCGGTGTAGCCGAATCCGGGAAGTAAGTCGCGGGAAATCCCACAACCCAATTCCTCATGATTTTTATTATTGATGGTAAAACCGCTATCATGTAACAATGCTGCGGTTTTCATCAGTTCCGTATGGTAGGTATCAATATTTTCCAAAGCACAAAGCTCCTCTGTGACATTGAGGACATCCAAAGTATGACGCTTGCCATGATAGTACAATTTATCAGACAAACCATCCAAAAGATCCAGAATTTTCTCTTTGGCTCCTTGAAAGTTCATGACAAGATGTTCAAAATTCCATTAAGGATTTTCTATCAAAGAAAACCCAATTCATTAAACGCAATGTAAGGGAAATATTGTTTTAGTGCCTATTTTATTTGCTTATTTTCAATGATTACCCCGGAAGCCATGAATTTCAACTCGACCTGCGGCTCGGTAATTGCTTCGATTTCCTCTTTGCTTTTGCCTTCGTCTTCCGCATAGTGACGGAGTTCATCGACAGAAGTGATTTCACGGTAAGCAATTCCGTTCATAATTACCTCGCCTTCCAAATCCAAGGGCATGAAAAAACCATAATCCTTGAATTTGACAAACATCTCTTCTTTTCCTTCCATATCGGAAACGATATTCATCCAACATCCTTTGACCTGGCATACACTCTCCACTTTCCCCCTAACTACGGCCCGCAATGAATCCTTTCCTTCCAATTGGTTTAGAAAATCATCATATGCAATTACATTCTTGGCTTCAAAGGTTTCTCCTTTTACGATATTTCCCGATTTATCCGTTGTGGTTCCGGCGGTATTTGTTCCTCCGCAGGCATAAAGTAAGACTGCAATGATAATAACGGTGGCGATTCTAATACTTTTCATATTTTTGATTTGATTTATTCGAAACGTAAAAATAGTCATTCAAAATGAAAGGCAAAAGGTTCAAGGCATACAAAGGTGTAGGTTTTCCTACTGATGAATCGGAGAAGAGGGCAAAGGATTATTACGAATTCATGGACTTACGTAGAAGTCTCCGTTTCTTTTCGGATAAACCGGTTTCAAAAGAAGTTATCCGAAACATCATTATGACTGCATCCTCTGCCCCCTCCGGTGCCCATAAGCAACCCTGGACATTCTGTGCCGTTTCGAATAAGACCATCAAATCAAAAATCAGGGATGCAGCAGAAAAGGAAGAATATGAAAATTATCACGGTCGTATGTCTGAAGAATGGTTGAGTGACTTGGCGGCTTTCGGAACGGACTGGAAAAAGGAATTTATTGATATCGCTCCTTGGATTATTGTTGTTTTGAGGAAACCTTATGATGAAGTGGATGGACGAAAAAGCAAGAATTATTATGTACAGGAATCCGTCGGCATCGCTTCGGGCTTTCTCATTTCCGCTATCCATAATGCGGGTTTGGTCACATTGACACATACGCCCAGTCCAATGAATTTCCTTTGTAGTCTCTTGGACAGACCGGTCAATGAAAAGCCTTTTCTTCTTCTGCCGGTAGGATACCCGACAGAAGATGCGGTCGTTCCCATTCTGGAGCGGAAAAAAGAAGAAGATGTGATTGTTTGGTATTGATGGGATTATTCTACCAAACCGCTATCAATACGGATTTCATTTTTCATGATTTTAGCCACAGGGCAAGCGTCTGCTATTTTCAGCAGTCTTTGCCTTTGCTTTTCATCCAGATTTCCATATAATTTCACTTGTCTATTGATATGGGTAATGAACGAATTCCCTTCTGTTTCTTCCTTTTCCATTGAAAGGGAAATTTCCACCTTATCCAAATCCCATTCCTTTCTATCCGCATACATGCGGATGGTAATCGCAGAACAAGATCCCAAAGAACCCAGCATGAAATCATAAGGAGCCGGCCCCAAATCCGTTCCTCCGTATTCTTCGGGCTCGTCACCGATGAATTTATGATTCGCCGCTTCAATTGTCGTTTTGTACTTATCTCTCCCGATGCTTATCCTTACTATTTCTTCTGCCATGTCTAAATTTATCTTTTTGATTTGAAAAAATCCGTCATCAACTGACTGCAATCTTCCTGTAATATCCCATATGAAATCTTAGTCTTCGGATGAAGTAGTTCCTTTCCATATCTCATGAACCCTCTTTTCTGTTCCTCTGCTCCGAAGATT
>JAHDFN010000042.1 GCA_020628145.1 Saprospiraceae bacterium
CCATAGCTACGGTTGAGAGGAATAACGCAGGCATATTTTCAAAAGAACCGGTTGACTATAATCAATTTTTCGTGATAACATCTATTAAAACAAATGAATTTACTATTTTTCTTTTTTCAAGAAATAATAAACAGCTCCCAATTCTAATTTCCACATGGAATAACCGTTGTTATCAACAGCTACATTTTCCCCAGTCATTATTGCTGATCGGATATCGATATTTTTGGTCGGACGTATGATAAATTCTCCGGTTGCACGATAATTAAAAGCCGGTTTATTTTTTTCTTCAATCAACACACCCGGCACCAATTCCAATCGAACGCCCCATTTTTTTTCTTCTCTAGTCAAATTATTGAATTCGATAAAATATTCAAAGATCGAAAGAGACGAAGGACTGTAATAATCATCGGATTTATTTTTTTCGAATTCGATATATTGCATATTCATACCGGTTTTCACCACAGGGACATTTTTCAGATTATAATACAAGGAAAGCAAAACGGACTCCCTGGAATTATCATCGGAATAAAAGGTATGGTAATATTGACCGAAGACGCCTAATTTATTTTTCACTTTTCCATTATATTCCAATCCAAAGTGAGTAAAATAAATATCCTTATCCACCAAACTTGCCGTATAATCATAAACATGGCGTTGTGCCAATAATTTAAAATTATGATTTCCATTCATTTTATAATCCGTATTAAAATCGAAAACGAAAGACTTATGGCTTATCTCTTTTTGATATTTCCCCATAGCCGGTCCGGCCGTTGCATTAAATTTCCATTTTTTAGTTGAAAAACCCACACCTATTTTCAGGTAATTCATTCTGGCATTGTCATTATAAAAATCATTTTCAACATTGAAATTTTTAAAATCCGCTAAAAAATTCCAACGGTAATTAAATGGCATTCGGACATCAGTAGCAAAAGCCAACTGCCTGTTATCTCCATTATCTTTTAGCCATTCCGAACGGACTTGTATTTTGGGAGCCGTCGCTCTATTCAACTTTTGCAAAAGACCCACTGCATCGATTTGATTCGGATAATAAGTCAATGTTTTTTCTATATTTTCCTTAGCTCCGACATAATCACCTAGGGAATAATTCAAATTGGCTTTACCTAAATTCCCATCAAAAGACGTCGAATCATTTCTAATAATATCATCCAATATTTTTTCGGCTTTTGGGAAATTACCTTTCATCATTGCCAACTGCAATTCCGGCACTCCAAAAGACACATCATTTCCTGCGATTCCCTTCAATCCCATTAAATATTTTTCAGCTTTTCTAATTTTACCATTCCATAACAATGCATAGAAATAATTTTTTTCCGCCTCGGATTCCATTCCTTTTTTTCCTTCGGATTCTTCCAAGGCTTTTCTTGCCAAATTCATTGCTTTTTTCGGATGGTTCAATTGGTTCTCAATAAAAGCCAAGCGAATCAAGGCTTCAATATTCTTCCCTTCCATATTTTTCAAATCGGAATAAATCCCCTTTGCCTCAAGATATTTTTTCCTCCCCAATAAAACATCCCCCAATGCGGAAAGCACTATTTCCGAATCGGGATATTCAATCAGCAATTGACGATAAATCATTTCCGTTTTTTCGAAATCACCCGATAAACGTAAAAGATATGCCTGTCCCATCCGGGCATGATAAACCTGTTCTTTTACATAACTGAAAGAGGGATTCATCACCAATGCCTCTTCATAGTATTTTAATGCTTCTTCATATTTTTTTTCCATAGACAAAGCATTGCCCATACCGATATAGGCAACAACATTATCCGGATATTCAATTAAAATATCATTATATTTTTCTTTGGCGGATTCAGTTTCTCCTAACCAAAGCAGACTCTCAATATAATTCAATTTCAATTCTAGATTATCTTGACTCTTTGTCGCTTTTTCTGAAAGATATGCTTTCGCTTTTCCCGGTTCTCCCTTCAAACCCAAAGCTCTTCCATAACCGATTTGAACGGAAATATTTTCAGGGTATTTTTTTTCCAATTCGGAAAATGTAACGAAAGCCGTTTCATATTCACCCTGATCTAAGAAAGCGAATCCCTCTTGGATTGCATCTTGTCCAAAAGCAAAAATTTGCATTGTAACCATCCAAAAGAATGTGAGAATAAACGTTCGCATTATACATTATTTACATGTCAAAAGAAAAAGATGAAAATGGGGAGGTAATTCCATCTCAATTTGTCTTATGTAGGCAATTTGCAACCGATTGACATTATTTATTGGAAATTCCATTGAAATACGGTTTTGTATCGACGAAATACAAAAAAGGCGGGATGGTTTATTGCCATTCCGCCTTTTGTATTATGATTATTGGATAATCACCCTACCTCTACCCGACCCTCCGTTTTCGGATCGGATTTCGAAGAAATAAATGCCCGACGGATAATTCTTATTCATGACATGAATCATGTTCATACCCGAAGAGGATTCTCCTTGGGTGGCATATACACTTTTTCCTTGTGCATTGAAGAGTTCCAATGTATAGGAACCGGCATTTTCCTCTTCCCAACTGACCGTCGTGAATCTAGACATCGGATTAGGGAACACCTTGACTTCGTGTCCGGAAAATTCCAAACCGGCAACCGAAGTCGTTGCATTTCCGTTATGGAATTGCACATTACGTATCCCCAATTCAAAAGCTTCGGATTGGATACCGTTGCCTTTGATGGCAAATACCAACATCGTAATGTCAGACCATGAATTTTCGCCCGTTTCGGAAATGAAATTTGAAAAAGGAATATCGAATTGTTGAAGTTCCGGACTCAGATAAACGGTCGTCCTCATCTGATTTGCCCAGTCATTCATGCCGGCTCTTACCACTGTCACTTCCAATTCCCCACTTCCCTTAGCTGCAAAAGACAGGGTCGAAAATTCGCCTATATTTTCGGGTTTGAACGTGGAGTTCAGAGATCTGTAAACGGAAACATACTCCTTCATCATTCCATTCATCTCAACATCCCTTTCCAAATGCAATCCTTCTTCTATCAGATAAGATCCTCCTTGTGAGATTTCAAAATTATTGATTTGTGTACCGTCAGCAGAATCATCGATGCCCCAAACACCATCGGCAACATACACCCCATCCGAAACCGTCTGTTGCTCATGATACAAGGTCAAGCCGATGGCATACACGCCGGTTGTCGGAATTTGAAATTGTTGGTTTTCTTCGCCCGTCAATGGAAAATCATAGGACACTGTTGTCCCCTGTGCGGTCTCTGTTGCCAGCCTATTCCCTACGATATTCAATTCTTCGGATTCACTATTATTGATAATATCGAATGTCAACACCTGATTTTCATAAGAAATATGGGTCACGAACAAATTCGGTTTTTCTCCAAAAACATAGGACTGGATTTCCCCTTCATATGCTATGGATTCCAGAACTTTCTGAACCATGATTTCCAAATCGGCTACATTGCCGGCCCATACTTGGAAAGTGTACATCGTTTCAGCTTCGGAATAATCTACCAGGTTCCAATGGCTTTCTATTTCGAATTTTCCTTGTCCGTTTCTAAAGAAAGCGAATGTCGTGGAATATTCCCTTATTCCATTCGGTTTTAGAAATTTGGAAATAATAAAAGGATTCTCTCCGTCCAAAGCATAGGACATTACATTTTCCAACATCGTCCCTTGTAATCTATCGCAGATATATTTCGTATGTTCATAAACTCCACCCTCGGATTCTGTGGCTAAAATGGCGCCCAATCTAACTCCTCCGGAAAAATAATCCACACTGAATACTTCCGTTGCATTCGTTATTCCAATCAAATCTTCGGGCGTACTGATATAAGTTTCCGAATCGTGAATGGGATCGATAGGAATAAAAGATTCCAATTCTCCGTTTCTTCCTTGAAATGCATTTCTTTCCAGTTTCCTTTCCGGTACATCGATTCGAATATTATCCGTATTGTTTTTTGTGCGGTTGAAATTTCTTTTGGCAATTTTCCGAGCCAATCGGTCATTACTTTCCAATCCGGAATCCTCACCTCCGGAAGGGGGTGTATAACCGCAATCCAAAGATTCCACACAATCCGGGTCATCACAATCCACCAAACCGTCTCCATCATCATCCCGACCATTACCACATATTTCGGATAATCTGGCCAAAGGGCAACTCATCCCGTCATTATTTCCATTGGATGTTCCCGCCACTAGAAAACCTGCCGTTACAACACTCGTTCCTGAGGCATCCAATTCCACTTCGTAAATATTACCCGTAGAATTATTGAAAAAATACAAACGTCCATCCTGATCAGACCAAGCCGCACCATATCCTCCGGAAGAAGTACTGAATTCCGTACTCAAATCTGCCACCCGCTGAATGGTCTGAGCCGTTTCATCAATCATCCATAACTCATTACTACTTGTCAATAAATAATATCCGTCATGTATATAATTGTAAACAATATCGTTGGCCGAAGGCCAACTTGTATTCGTTAGATTCGTAACATTTTTAGTCGTATAATTATAAGGTGGGGTCGCACTTACATCGACATAGTACAAAACGCCTGCTTCATAGGTCATTAAATTTCCGGAGCGATCAAAATCCGCTTTGTAATTCGGAAAATTGGAGCCATTGATGACTTCTCCCATAACTTCATAAGTACCATCATTCTTGATTTTCCAAATATATCTTTTACCATCCTGATTGATTTGGCCATACATGAATCCATCTTCGATATTGTATCCTGCACCGTTATAACTCGGATTATTCGGGCCGATAGGTGTATAGGATAAAGAAGCCGGATCGAATATGTTCAATTGTCCGGAAAGGACTTGGTACAATCCTTCATCACAGGCAAAAGCCCCTTCACAACCGGTCACTCCCAAGCAATCGGGATCGGCACAATCCGTCAATCCGTCCCCATCATTATCAATCCCATCATCGCATATTTCCTGTGAAAAAAGACTGAAGGAAGTCAGCATAAACATGGTAATAAAAAATAATGTGAAATATTTGACCGGATCAATTACAATGTTTTTATTTCTATTTTCTTTTCTATTCGAATTATTGCTAATTCTTACTGACATTTGATAATCCATAATGATGTTATTGTTGATGAAAAAATGAAATAACGTGAGTTTGGAAGTGCAGAACGATTTCCAAATTGTGACATTATGGAATGAGTCTTACAATAATATATGTGAAATGGTGTTTTGTGTCGATGAAATACCGTAGAAATATGGATGATTATTTCAAATGGAATGTGACAGGATCAAAGATGTAATTGGATAAATGACGGGGAAATATCATATGAGTGACGAGAAAAACCCAAATTCAATCTCCGATAGCCATTGTCGCCATACTGATTTTAACATTGGGAATAGCTTCCAATAATTTTCGGGCACATGATTCCAATGTAGCCCCCGTTGTGATGACATCATCGACAATCAGAATGTGTGCCTCATTTAATCTTTCGGGTTTGGAAATTGCAAATGCATCCTCTACATTCCGCATCCGTTCCATCCGGTTCATTTTTGTTTGGGTAGAAGTCATTTTATTTCGCAGGATCAAATCCGTTATTTGCGGAACCTCCAAACTCTCAGACAATCCCTTACCGAATAACTCACTTTGATTATATCCTCGCCGGTATAATTTCCGAGGATGAAGAGGTACCGGAATTATCGCATCTATTTTTGGAAAATTGGATGACTCGGATAATTGTTTTCCATAAATCCTTCCCAAATATATTCCCAATTCTTTTTTATTTTGATATTTAATGGCATGGATCAAATCCTGTGTCTTACTACCCCCTCCGAATAAAAACATCGCTCCGCCGAACTCCAATTTCAAACGACCATAAAAAATATCCGTAAAAGTATTTTCCTTCATTTCGTAATGCCCTGTTTCAGGTAATCGGGCTTCACAGCCAAGGCAAACGGAATCTCCTCCCCTTACTTGTGTTCCACATAAAAGGCACAATTCAGGATATAAGAGTGAAAAGGTATTTTTGAACCAAGTGGAGAGAGTAGGCATGTCGGTTTTTTTCTCTGGAAAGATAGCTAATTATTTTTTCTTCCTCCTTTTACGTATCAACCCTTCCTGCACGACGGAAGCCACAAGTGTACCATCCTGCTTGAAAAAATTGCCTCGGGTAAAACCCCGGGCATTGGAAGCACTAGGCGAATCTATGGAATACAACAACCATTCGTCCGCCCTGAATTCGCGATGGAACCACATGGCATGATCCAAGCTCGCCATTTGCAACTGCGGCATGTTCACTTCATGCTGATGGGGCAAGATGGAAGTGGATAATAAATTATAATCGGATGCATAAGCCAAAACCTTCTGGTGATCTCCTATTGCATTGCCCATTTTGCCTCTCGCCCTAATCCATACATGTCGAAACGGAGGGAGACTTTCGGGTTTGAAATAATCGAAAATTTCGATGGGTCGGAATTCTATCGGTCTGGGAATTTCCAAGAATCGGCGTAGGGATTGAGGAATATATTCTACATAATTTTCGGCAATGACCCGATCATCCACGAGGGTATCCGGAGCAGGAATATTTTCCGGCATATCGATTTGATGACTCAAGCCTTCCTGTCTGAGTTGAAAAGATGCGGATGAGTTGAATATCGCCCTTCCGTTTTGGATAGCTACGATTCGGCGGGTCGTAAAACTGCCTCCATCCCGGATTCTTTCCACTTCAAAAACAACGGGCTTGGTCAAGTCGCCGGGAAGGATGAAATATCCGTGGAAGGAATGGGCAATCCGATCTTCAGGGACGGTCATAACAGCCGCATGTAAGGCCTGAGCCAGAATCTGCCCACCGAAAATATGGGGGCTTCCCACATCATGGCTATTGCCTCTGAAAATATTGTCTTCTATCTGTTCCAGATCCGTTTCCTTCAATAATTCCTGTACATCCTTCATCTTAACCGGTTTTAACCTTAAAGGGAACAAATCTAAACTTATTCCGGTTTAAACCACTTGTTTAAGGATACCTTCTATGATTGTTGCCAATAAGCTCACTCCGGCAAAAGACAAGGCCATGATCATATATTTGGCGATGGCCAATTCCACTTCGGGTCTGAATTTTTCCCTTTTCTGTTCACGGGCGAGTAATACGAAGGATAATATCAGGATGATGGCACTCAATCCCAACACCCCATAATCCAAATATGAAATCCATTTGATAATTTCCATTTTCTTTTTATTTAATTATGCATTATTACGAAATATTGATTTCCGTTTATTTTTACCGACAAAAGATCATCGGCTCATGAACACAACACAGAAAGTTGAAAAAAAATTCAACAATTTGTTTGGAAATAAAAACAAATTAGTGATAAAGTCTCCCGGGCGGGTCAATCTGATCGGAGAACATACTGATTATAATGAAGGCTGGGTACTCCCGGCATCCATAGACAAATGTTCTACCGTTCTGCTTGCCGAGAACAATTTGGCTCACTGTCGTATTTTCGCCTACGATTTGGATAAGCTATTTGAATTCAAATTGGATACCGAACAGACTGCCTGGGGGTGGGAGAATTACATTTATGGTATTGTCAAGGAAATGCAATCCCGAGGAGCGAATCTTTCCTCTTTCGATTTAATGGTAACGGGAGAAGTTCCTTTCGGAGCCGGCATGTCTTCTTCGGCCTCTATCGAATGTGCGACGGCCTTCGGTCTGAATGAATTATTCAATTGCGGTTTCAGTCGGTCGGAATTGGCACATATCAGTCAAATGGCCGAGCATCATTTTGTCGGGGTGAAATGCGGCATCATGGATCAATTCACCAGTTTGATGGGAAAGGACAATCATTGTATTTTTTTAGATTGTAAAACATTGGATTACGAATATGTCCCCTTGGATTTGGGAGATTATAAATTGCTTTTATGCAACACCAATGTTTCGCACTCCCTAGCCGGTTCGGAATATAATACCCGGCGGGAACAATGTTTGGAGGGTGTTCGATTTTTACAGGAACAAGGTCATGATTTCGAATCTTTGAGAAATGTCCCCCCCGAATTACTTCTCCGATATTCCGAGGAAATGGAACGGGATATTTTCAAACGCTGTTATCATGTCGTCCACGAAAACCAAAGGGTCAAAAAAGCAGTCGGTATTTTAAAAGAATCAAAAGACATTCGTGCATTAGGCGAAGAACTATATCAATCCCATCATACTTTGAGCCGTTATTATGAAGTCAGTTGCCCGGAATTGGATTTTCTTGTCGGGGAGACTTTTCATCATAAGGAAATTACCGGTAGTCGGATGATGGGCGGCGGATTCGGAGGATGCACTATTAATATCATCCATCAGGATGCCATCGACTCATTCATAGAAGAAACCGGTCTGAAATATTTAAAAAAATTCGGGAAGGAAATGACACCTTATATTGTTACACTTGGCGATGGAAGTAGAATTGTTGATTGATAATAAAGTCTAATTAAGATGTTCCAACATAAAGAACTAAATAAATTAAAGATAAATTGGGTAGCCCGGAAAATCAACCGGATCGACGACAGCAGCTACGAAATAGTCTATGAGAACAAAAAAGGAAAAGGTAAGAACCTGAAAGAATTTATTCTAGAAGAAAAATCAAAAAATTCCGACATTTATTTGAATTACCATATTGACGGCATGGATTTCAGCAAATGGTTGAAATCAAATTATTTTGAAGATCATGATTTCGAAATAGAACAACAATACGAAAACAACCTATCCTTTTGCTTCAATCATTTGGATTACCAAGACATTAATTTTTCCCTGTTTAAAATCATGGCAAAGAGGGCCTTGGGGCAAACTGTTGATTTGGAAGATTGCACAGATTACCATCATTCAAGAAAAAATAAATACAAACCCAATAATGAAAAAAAGATAATTGAAACAGGAAAAGCCATGATGCAGGAAGAAAACATGGATACGATTTTATTTTGTTGCACTTGTTGCGGAGATAGAATGTGCGGATATATAGGTATTCAGATTTATCATTCGGAATCTCAAATATCCTGGCAGTTAAGAACTCAAAGCAAATTAGTAGAATTCCGGTTCAGTAAAACAAATTACCTCAACGAATTCAAGGAACTCATTGATTTAATCAATCGGGAATTATCGATCAAAAACGGCCGTCCGATAAATATCTACAAAACAGGAGCAACCAAAAAGGATATGAATGAAAAAATAAAAAACCTTTTCAACAAACACAAGAACCTAAGTCAAAAAAAACTTGAAATAAACGACTTAAAAAACATCTCCAAAACAGAAAATCTTGAAGACATTGATAGCATCATCCACCTCATTCGAAAACAAGGCTTACACCATAATGAAATAAAAGAAATACTGGAAAAAGAATATTCCGGCTTATCCAAAAAAGAAAAAAACAGCATTTCTTGGAAAATGCTGGATAATGAACAATATTTCAATAATTTGGATTTGGAGAATCCTATCCTAGTAAAAAAAGCATTTTTATTATACTCATGAGTGCATAAAATATTTAAAAGAGAAATGATAGATTTTTCAAACGATCCACATAGAAGATATAACATATTAACCGGAGAATGGGTACTCGTTTCCCCACACCGGACTAAACGTCCGTGGCAGGGAAAAATCGAAAAACCTCCCTTGGATAATCGTCCGAAGTATGACGAAAAATGTTATCTCTGCCCAAGCAACATCCGAGCAGGAGGACATACCAATCCGAATTACGAAGGAACATTTGTTTTTCAAAATGATTTTGCCGCCCTTATTCCGCAAAAGGAGACCAATATTTATAAAAAAGGATTATTGCATGCCCAAGGGGAACAGGGCATCTGCAAGGTACTTTGTTTCTCTCCGGATCATTCTTTGACGCTTCCTGAAATGGAAGAAAAAAACATTGTGAAAGTTATTGAAATGTGGAGGGAACAATATATCGAATTAGGTCGCCTCCCTTCAATAAACCATGTACAGATTTTTGAAAACAAAGGAGCCATGATGGGTTGTAGCAATCCTCATCCTCATGGACAAATCTGGGCTCAATCTTCGATTCCCGAAGTGACCGCAAAAAAATCATTGCATCAGAAAGATTATTTTAAAACAAATAAAAAGAGTTTACTCGAAGAGTATTTATCTCAGGAAATTGAAGACGGGGATAGAATTATTTTAGAGAATCATCATTTCGTTGCCCTTGTTCCATTCTGGGCTGTCTGGCCTTATGAATGCATGATTATTCCTAAACGTCATATGCAACACATCGGATTACTGAATAGTGAAGAAAAAAATGCATTCGCTTCCATTCTTAAAAAACTAACCATCCGATTGGATAATATTTTCGAATGTTCTTTTCCTTATTCATCCGGCATACATCAAGCACCGACAGATGGAAAAAAGCACAATTATTGGCATTGGCACATGAGTTTTTATCCCCCTTTGCTCCGTTCGGCCACAGTAAAAAAATTCATGGTCGGATATGAAATGTTCGCCAATCCGCAAAGGGATATTTCCGCAGAGCAAGCGGCTGAAAAAATCCGTTCCGCTTCGGATATCCATTATAAAAACAGTCCGAACTAAGGCTTTATGTACGAAGATGCACAACAAAAAACAAAAAACACTGTTTTCAATTAACCGTATATCATAGTGGTTTTTAAAAAAAATCAATTCATATTCCATGAAATATTCATCATTCATATTTTTCATAATAATTTTATTATCCGCTTGTAATAATAAAACCCTGGACAGCCAACCTACACCAACTAGCACTACTGCCCCAGCTACCACACAACCGACCAAAATAAAAAAAGACGGCACTCGATCCATTGGAGAATATATCGAAGGAAAGGGATATGAAATCTATGATGTCGCCACTTTTGCCGGAGGATGTTTCTGGTGTACCGAAGCAGCATTCGAATGTATAAAAGGTGTAGAAGATGTTATTTCCGGATATTCCGGCGGACACACCCAACGCCCGACATATAAAGAGGTAGGCGGAGGAAGCACCGGCCACGCAGAAGCCATTCAGATTTATTACAATCCGGAAATCATTCGCTTTGAAAAATTATTGGAAATATTTTTTGTAGCACATGATCCGACACAAATAGATCGGCAAGGCCCCGATGTAGGTACGGAGTATCGTTCTGCGATTTATTACCATAATGAAAAACAAAAAAACAGCATCCATCATTTTATGCGGATGCAATCCCGGAATTTCAGCAAACCCATTGCTACGGAAATTGATGTTTATAATGAATTCTGGGTAGCGGAAGAATACCATCAGGATTATTATTGGCTACATCCGGAAAACGGTTATGTAAAAAATGTAAGCGTCCCTAAAGTAAAAAAAGTAGAAAAAACTTTTGCCGATTTATTAAAAGACGATTGTGGAAAATAATTTAATTCAAGACTAATTCTCCGAATCGGATTCTTGTTTTTCCGTTTTCTTGAACATGTGTCCAAGACATGAAAAAACGAGTGTCATTTTTAATCAAAATGGGAAAACCGCTTTTTCTTGATGGATTTATTTCCGTTAGGGAAAACGAATCCGAAGGCATGCCGTTAATCGGTATTATTTTTACTCTGACTTCTGCTTTCTCATCCAGCTTTTTTTCCATCCAGGAAACCATTACGTTTTTACCATCCAATGCGACAATATCCACACGACCGATAGGTGAACCGTCATCAACTCGAATCGGAGTAGAAAAATCTTTTCCTCCATTTTCTGAAAATGCAATATTTACCCTAGCTGAATTTTCCGGAGATGAAAACCAAGCGACTGCCAATTTATTTTCAGGTAGGGAAATAACAGACGGACCGTTTACCGGACAACCGGCAATTTTCCAATTATCTTTTGAAATATTTTTCGGCAATGTCCAATCCTTACCATCAAACCGGGTAATGGAAATATCTCTGATTTCTTCATCCGAACGGTCCCGATATACCACAACGATTCCATCATCGGTCTTGGCCGCGTCCGTCTGGCAACAATCACACACCTTGTGATCCAACTCGACTTCCCGTGTCATTTTTCCTAAAGGATCAAATTCCGCAGCCCTCAAAGTCATGGCCCCTCCATGACCATGTCCATGATCATCTTCCGAATGACCATGACCTTCATTCTTGGTATTCCTACCATCCAACCAAGTGGCAAAAAAACGTCCGTTTTTCAGCGGCAGCATGGAAACGAAACCATGTTCGGCAGCTACACCATCCTTATGTGGAATAAATGGAGCATTCCATTTTCCATCAGAATTAACCGCAATTTTAACATCATAATCATATGTGCCTCCGGCAGATTTCTGCAACCAATGGGCCGCAATGTTTTCTCCACTTTTACAAATCGTAGGAAAATCGGCCCAGTTGACAAACCAGTCACTACCTCCGGCAATCTCCCTAGGCTCTTCCCAGGCATTTCCATTCCATTCCGAATACATCAACACATCTGTAGAATCATTGGCATATTCAACCCACGAAGCCAATAAGTTTCCATTCTCGCCCGCAAACATATCCGATGTTCCACCTTCTTTGCAAGGAAAAGGAATTTCATTGAATGTGATCTCGGAAATCGTAGGATCGGTACTACAGGAAAAAAAGAGAATCATCATTAGGAAAAAAAAGCATACATTCCTAGTGGTTATGGCCATCACCGTCTTTCTTTTCATTTTTCACATAATCCATTTTACAGACAGGGCAGGTTCCTTCCTTATCGGAGCCGCTTCCTTTACAATGCATGGGGCAAATATATTCCGAAGTATATTCTTTGCCATTGGGATCGGCGGCATGTGAATTACCTCCGCCACAGGAAGCCAATACCCATAAAAAAATCACAACGGGCAAGAGTAAAGTCGATATTCTGAAATTCATGTTTTTTAATTTTAATTAAATTATCTAAGTACAGGACAAAACTTATTCAACCGCCTTGTCAGGTGTTAGTTCACCTGACAAATGCTAGTGAAATGGAGTGTGCGAGGTGAACAAACACCACGCACGGCAACTGGTTTTATCATTTCCCCTTTACTTAATTATCTCAATAAGGTTTTAAATCTAGGACGCCTTGGAGCCACATCTCCCAAACGCTCTTTCTTCGCCGCTTCGAATGAACTGAAATTCCCTTCATAAAAAACGACTTCCCCTTCATCTTCATAAGATAGGATATGTGTAGCCAGTCGGTCGATGAACCATCTATCATGGGAAATCAATAATACACAACCGTGGAAATTATCAATCGCTTCTTCCAATGCACGGAGGGTATTGACATCAATATCGTTGGTCGGCTCATCCAACAGTACCACATTGCCGCCTTCCTTGAGTGTAATGGCCAAATGCAATCGGTTTCTTTCCCCTCCCGAAAGGACACCTACTTTTTTCTGCTGGTCGGCACCCGCAAAATTAAACTTGCTCAAATACGCCCTTGCATTGACTTCCCGATTACCGATGGTAATCAAATCATTTCCCCGGCTCACCACTTCATAAATGGTCTTTTCGGGTAATAAATCCTTATGGCTTTGATCCACATAGGCCAACTTTACCGTTTCCCCCACTTCTATGGAGCCGTTATCCGGTTCTTCTTCTCCCATGATCATTCTGAACAACGTGGATTTACCCATACCGTTCGGACCGATAATACCAACGATGGCATTCTTAGGGATTTCCAGATTCAGATTGTCAATCAATACCCGGCCATCATATGATTTGGTCAGGTTTTCGATTTTAATCACATTATCTCCCAAGCGGGGCCCGGGCGGGATGAACAATTCCAGTTTCGCTTCCCTTTCCTTCACTTCCTGACTGCTCAACTCCTGATATGCATTCAACCTGGCTTTACCTTTGGCCTGTCGTCCCTTCTGGCCCATTCTGGCCCATTCCAATTCCCGTTTCAATATTTTCTGCCGCTTGGACTCTTGTTTTTCCTCCTTGGCCAAACGATTCGATTTCTGATCCAACCAGGAACTATAATTTCCTTCCCAGGGGATTCCTTCCCCCCTATCCAACTCCAAAATCCATCCGGCCACATTGTCAAGGAAATAACGGTCGTGGGTCACGGCGATTACCGTTCCGGGGAAATTCTGGAGAAACTGCTCCAACCAGTGTACACTTTCCGCATCCAAGTGGTTCGTCGGCTCATCCAGTAATAAGATATCCGGTTTACTCAATAACAATCGACAGAGGGCTACCCTTCTCCGTTCTCCACCGGACAAGACTTTCACACTGGTATCATCAGGAGGACAACGCAGGGCATCCATCGCTACTTCCAAGGTGTGATCCAAATCCCATGCATTGAGCTGATCCATCTTATCCAATAGATCTCCCTGTTGTTCGATAAGTTTATTCATTTCGTCATCACTGACGGGTTCGCCCATTTTCGCACATACATCCTCGTATGCCTGTGCAATATCTACGATATGTTGGACACCTTCCTGTACAATCTCCTTAACGGTTTTGCTCTCATCCAATTCGGGTTCTTGAGCCAGATAACCAATTTTATAATCCTTATCGAAGGTTACCTTCCCCTGATAATTATCATCCAATCCGGCAATGATTTTCAAGAGTGAGGACTTACCGGAGCCATTCAGACCCAACACCCCGATTTTAGCACCATAATAAAAGGATAACCAAATATTTTTCAATACTTGTTTATTAGGGGGATATATTTTACTGACCCCTTCCATCGAAAAAATGACTTTCTTATCAGACATAAGGCTTATTGATTTTGCTACGTTCGGTTTTCAAATATGATGTAAAGATAAGGTGCAGAGGCGTCAATCCGAATAGTTGGGAGGGATGATTTGAAGAATGGCATTAAAAAATAGCCTTGCCGGTATTTGCTCAATTGGAAGAAAACCATTAGTTTTGCAGTCGCTTTGGGAGAATTATATCTAATCCTTCCGTATTCAAGCATTTTTATTTTTCGATTTTGAAGTCAGGATTTTAAAAGATTGATACATGTTAATTATTGAAGTAAAAGATAACGAAAACATCGACAAAGCTTTAAAACGCTACAAAAACAAGCACAGGAAAGTAAAGTTGATGAGAAACTTGAGAAGAAGACAATATTTCACTAAGCCTTCCGTATCAAGAAGAAGCGAGATACTTAAGGCCAGATATATCAACGAGAAGTACGGAGAATAATCCAAAGATTTATTCCTAGGCTTCTTAAATAGTTCTAATGCCATATGGCATTAGAACTATTTTTTTACCCCATCCATAATATAAGGATAGTAAATCAAGGGATGCCCCATCCTAATTTCCATCCTCCAAGATAAAAGAAGCCCTTAGGGAAATTCCCTAAGGGCTTAGTAAGGTAGTATCACTCCCTACTCTACATTATTCAATCTATTTATCATCGAATCGCTTTCACGAATTTTATGGATTTAGTTTGGATTCCTCCATCTATGATAATCTGAAGGAAATAAACGCCCGGATTCAGATAAGACATATCCTGATGGATGATATTCTCTCCTGAATCAAATTCAATTTCATTCACACAAACTTGCCTTCCGGCAACGTCCGTAACCGTAATAATTCCGGTTCTGTTCTGGTTCGCCACCACATTGAATTTGATCCAATCCCTTACCGGATTGGGGTGGAGTTGAATAATGGAAATCTGCTTTCCACAACCTTCCGCCGTATAGAAGATGGTTTGTGAATACTCGAACGAACCATCCAAATCCACCATTTTCAATCTATAATAAGTAAAGGATTCGACCTTTTCATCCAAATAACCATACTTGATTTCTTCTACCGAATTCCCTGCGGCGTTAATTTTGGAAACAAAGGCGAATTCCCTTCCGTCAATACTTTTCTCCAATTCGAAATGCGAAGCATTTTCTTCTGTCGTCGTCACCCATTCCAAGGAAGCATTACAATTATCCGACTTCACGGTGAAGGAAGACAATTCGATAGGCAAACTGAAATTCTGAGCATTGACAACTGTTCCCGAAGGTGCGAAAGTTTGACCGCCAATAACAGTTCCCGCTTCCAGATTTCCATAATCGGATGTTACATCACAGATGATTCCCGGCGGCAAATCCGTAACGGAGAATGCTCCCGAACCATCCGTAGTTGTTACCACTGTCTCTGTACCTCCATCGAAAGTGGAACAATCACCATTTCCACCATCGTAATAGACAGTAATCGTTGCCGATGTGCCCATGGGAACAGGTGTAGAAAACGAAGGATCAGTGTATAATATACCATTGATGGTTACCGGTTGGTAAATACCGAAATCCCATTGGGTATAATCCTTATTCCCTGAAGTCCCATCCACAGCATTCGGCATGGTAATATCCAAAACACCATCACTGTTCGTATCTATTACTGTAGAAGGTTCAACAGTAATCGTACTACTTTGGAATGTTGTTGTATTGAAATCACTATCCTCTGTAGGCGTAGCATCAGCATCCACATTTTGAGTAGTAACTGCATAACCGACAGGCGGCGTTATTTCAACATAATAATCACCGGCAGGCAAATCCGTGAAGCTATAATTCCCACTGCCATCCGTTGTCGTCGGGCTACCTACCTGTACCCCTCCTGAAGTATAAAGCGTAACGGTTACTCCTGAAGTATATAAAGCATCCGTACCTGTATTATCTCCATTTAGATTGGCTGTCGTTCCGTCTGCATAGTTATCCAAGAATACCGTACCGGCAATTGATCCCAATAGTCCGATACCGAAATTATTCTCGCCTAAATCAGCAGTAGAAGTAGGTGTACTTCCTGAGCCGACCAAAGCCCCTGTACCTGAAGCAGTACATGTCGGACAAATACTTGTTCCTAAAATCGTAGTATTACCTGTTTCCAAAGTATTATCAACAACCGCATCATCATCATCAGGAAGAATAGCCGAGAATCCGGCAGGCGGTGTATAAGTGACACTACATACGGTACCCGGCAAAATTGCTTGAGGATTTCCTAACGCATCAACATTAAAATTATATGTACCATCCGATGTTGACGACATTGTAGTATAAGTCAGGTTATCACCTGTGGTAGCACAATCCCCATCAGGCCCGGCCATCACCAAAGTAACCAAAGCACCTCCCAAATATGGAGTGGAAGATTCGGCAGCAGGTGTCAATCCATCATCACCATTCGAATCCATTTGGATCATACCTGCAATTTCAATAGGTTGGTAAAACCCTGCATCCACATTGGAATAATCTGCATATCCGGTTGTTGCATCAGCCGTTGGCGGAGCAGCCGGTATTGCAGCATTGACATCAACGGTCATTGCGTGGGAAATTCCTAAAGTCACATCATTATCACTATCATTATTACCGGCAGTACCGGCAGCATTCTCAGTAGTCTCTTCATAACCGGCAGGAGTAGTGAATACCACATAATAAGTACCATCGGCTAAATCATTGAAACAATAATCTCCGTTGGTATCGGTCATTACATCGACTCCAACCTGCGTATCCAAACCATCTACTTGTGCCGCGCCATCACAACCGCCAACACATAGGAACAATTGTACAGTTACATTCTGTAAAATGGCATCCGTATTCGTTGGGGAAGCCACATCCGGATCACATGTCAAAGTTGTAGGAGTTGTCCCATCGTTATTACAATGCGAACCATCTACAAAATTATCTATATAAGTCGTACCGCATATGGACCCTCCACAGGAAGTAGCCGCAGTAGAAGGAGAAGCGGCACATGGATTACAAGCCGGAGGCACCAAGGCAGCCGTAGAAGTACATCCTGTACTGTGATCATAAACAAAATCGGCAGCAGCGGTAGCCGAAGCCTGCAATCTGGATTCTCCATAACCTATATTATTCGTCAGATAAAAATCAGTAGAATTATGTGCTTCGTAAAAAATACTATTCGGCCATTCCAAAATCCCGTAATCCCTTGCATCTCCATTTCCGTTCGTATTACCACATAGTGTATTTCCGGAAAGAATAACCCTATCTTCCCCACCACTTCCATTCGGAGTGGCATTCACCCCTCCGGTGCTTGTCTCAGCAGCGTAGAATTCAACTCCTGCTGCAAAATCATTATCTCCACCTGTTGCCGTATTCGTATTGGTATTATTGGTAACATTGGAATTCCACAATGCCAAAAGCGTTTGGCCTAGCGTCTCATCGGCATTCACATGGATACCTCCACCACCATCCTGGGCTTCATTACTATCAATATTACTATCTACGATTTCTATATTGACTCCATTATTCACGAAAATACCACCACCTCTGCTGGCTGTATTGCTTACGATATCGGTATTTCCTATAATGACATCCGTATTGTCACCACTTACGTTAATAGCACCGCCATATCCATCCAAAGAACCGGTCGTTGCATCATTGTCGGAGAAATAAGCATTATAAACATATAACCCGGCTTCTCCTTCCGTCCGGATAGCTCCACCACCGGATGATTGATCTCCGGTTTCAGCCGAATTACAAGTGAATTCCGTTCCGTCTATTGTCAGGATACCGTTTTGTTGACTGATAGCTCCACCATCTGCCGCATTACTGGAAACGGTTTTATTGCCATAGAATCCACCACCCTGCATATAAACGGTAGGACCCCCCGGACTGCCTGTACGATTTTTAAGCCTCAAAGCACCTCCTTTGAGGTTCCTGTCATTACATGTCCAAGTCGTATTGATGAAATCAACAGTTATATTACTATTACCGGCAACTTCCATTGCCGAAGCATTGGAATTCGGATCATCAGGTCCGCCGGGACAGGTAGAACAGTTGTTGTTGAATTGGCAACAATTGAATGTTGCACTGGTTGTGATGGCATCAGCGGAATGTGTAATCTTAACAGCATCTCCGGCCCTATTGGAACTATCGAAAATACAATTGTTCCAAACGATGTTATTTACATCTGTAATATCCGCAACACCACCTCTTGTACTCGCAAAATTATCGAATGTCAAATCCCAAAATGTAACATTATCCGCTTCGACAATCACGAAGCCTTCTGGCGTGGTAGCCGAATTCGGTTGGGTAACTACGGATCCGTTTCCATAAACATTCAAACCGGCAAGCGTAGCCGGAATTGTAGCAGAGTTTCCGTAAAATATTCCATCAGGATTATTATGGACACCTGTTTCGAAAGAAATATCTATGACTCCGTTTCCTGCAGCTTCTTCTGTAACCGCCCTTGCCACTGCTTCCCTCCAAGTAGCATAAGGAGTTGCCAATGTCGCATCATTATCTGCGGCTGTATTTTGTGCAGCGGCAGTTGCCTCTGTAGGACAAGGCGTAACCGTAATCACTGAAAGAGGTAAAGCCGGAGTCGTAGGACAAGTGCTACATTTTGCCGAAGTTCCACTGGTAGCAACAGTACAAGCACCTCCGTCAGTCACGGATAAATCCCAGTCCGTTCCTTCCGGAATACCTGAAATCGTTATCGTTCCATCAGAAACACTAATGGTACTTGGAGAAACGGCTCCTCCACTCGTTGTAGTTGCTGTCAATGTACCAATTGCACCTACAAAAGGAACTGTAACCGTATAAGTATCAGCACCTGTGGTTGAAGCATCACAAGTGGCTGTAGCCGCACCCAAGGTGATACAACCGGAACAAGGATCCAAAGTTGATGCTGTTGTTGCCGAATTGGTACATGCCAAATCATCCGAAAAAGTAGCCGTTACTGATGCCGTTGTTCCATCAGCAGGCAATTGTATTCCTGTAAAGGTATATGATGTACCGGAAAGTGAAGAAACATTGACTGATTCTGTCGCATCTCCGCTAAGGTCTAGTGTACCTGTTGCCGGAATATTGGCATAATTCACCGTTATGTCAGCGAGATAATAATCATCCAAAGCGTATTCGTTTTCACCTCCATTCGTACAAGTGGATGCACCAAAGGTAACTGAAGAAATACTACAAGATGCTTGGGAATAAACCGTCAGATCGTCCATTACGAAATGATCGATATTCTGATCCGATTCCACACAGATATTAATCACCAAAGATGTTGAAGCATCAGACCAGCCCAAAGCCGGTTCAGGTATGGTATTGGGAGATACGACACATGAAGCATCTAATGAACTAAGTGCCAATCCTGCCCCCCCAACGGTTGTTTCCATTATTGCAGCATCCGTTGAATTATACCTGAAGGACAAAAGCGGCATTAAGGCTCCTCCATTCAGTGAATAGTTGATTTCAACTCCTTCTATTGCACCGCCTGTTCCGATGACCTGATTCCCGGCAAACAGCCCGGCAAATAATAAATCTCCCGTAGGTGCAGTTGATACATCATATTCGAATTCAAAACAAGTATCATCACCGGTACAGTCATCATTGTCGTGCCAGGCCATGACATTGCCGGAAACTCCGGTATAAGTACCAAAACCCGGGGAATTGGTCACATGATAATAACCGTCTGTTCCCGAATCACAGAATGTCCCTAAAGTTGATGTAACGGTCGGGTCTCCAGTTTCGAATCCTTGCACATCGGAGAACGTACCGACAGTAGCAGGAGGTGGGCATTGCCCCCACAGCCATGTACCCATCATCAAAAATAGGATAGCCAATCCTAGATTCTTAGTAAAAATCTTTTCCATACCTTTTAATTAATTAGTTCTTGTAAATATTTAGTTGTTGTAATTGTAATACCCATGAAAGTTAAATTTTGGAGTTACTTCAATCATAGGATAAGCTAAAGTTAACGAAGCAAATCCGAGAAGCAAATCGAAAATTAGCCATCTATATAAACTCCAAAGCCAACCTACAAATACATATAATACTGTCTTACAATAAATTAACCAACAATAATTCATCATTAAATTTGGAAACATAACTTATCTTTAATAAACTTACAAGTCCTAGTAAATTATTAGAAGGATAAAGATGATCATATCTTGAAATGTCCAAAGAGGGGGAACCGGCAATTTAAAGGGCAATATGGCAAAGAGAGATAAACTATACGAACTGATTCATTCCTTGAATAAATCTGAAAAGAGGTTCTTCAAACTCTATAGCCAATTGACCGGTGAAGCCCGTGAGAAAAATTACCTCAAATTATTCGACGCTTATTTATCTGTAAAAAAATACAAGGCTGAAAACCTTGAAAATGCCTTACATAATCATGGTTTGGATGAAATAGCCCATAAAGGGAGTGACAAGAATTATCTTTACCATCAGATCCTTGAATCTTTGAGGATTCAGCATCAGAAAAATTCGGCAAAATCCAAGGCCCGATTCCATTTAGACATCTGTAATATATTATTTAGAAAAGGTTTGGTCGATCAGGCTTTGCAAGAATGCATAAAGGCAAAAAAAATAGTAGATAAATTTCACCTTACGTCCTTGATGCCCGACATTCTGCTTGCCGAAAGAATTTTAATTTCCTACAAGGGAATTGATATCGAACAATTGAATGTTTCCAAAGAAGAATTGATGAACAACCTTCGACAGATCGAATCTTTCAACAATGCAGACTATTTTTATAGATTAGCCGTAAATGATGTATTGAAACAAGGAAAAAACAGAAGTGAAAAAGAAAAAACGAATGCTTCTTCACTACTCGACACCATCCAATCCATATCTGACAATTCCAATCCGCATACCCTTATCCGAAAATACCAGGGAAAGGCCGTCATCCATTTCACCAATAATGAGCATGAGAAGGAATACGCTGCCATCAATAGAATCATCGAAATAATGGATTCCCACCCTGATTTCAAGCAGGAAAATTTTTTCGAATACATTACTTTCCTTAGCCATGCCCTTCGATTGAGTAAAAATGTCGCACCAGGTTCATATGATGAAAAACTAACTGCTTTTTTACAACTGGCACAAACCGCCAAACAGGATAAACGAAAAGTAGAAGCAAGGATTTACAGTCTGGGACATAGCACGAATACAGTCAAATTACTAGAGGAGGGAGAATATCAAAAAGGTATAGAGCTGATTCCTAGCATTCAAGCTATTCTAAAAAAACATGGGGAATTAACCCCCCGCTCCATCCATATCACATTCGAATATAAATTCGCTTATTTTCATTTCGGTGTGGGGGAGCTCACAACAGCCTTGAAATATATCAATAAGATCCTGAACGAATACCATGAGGATGATAGGAAAGACGTTTATTCTTTTGCTCGGATTTTCAACCTTATCATTCATTATGAACTGGGGAACTATTCTTTGATTTCCTATTACCTGCGTTCAGTATATCAGTTCCTGAAGAAAAGGGAATTGCTCCATCCTTTCGAATATATGATTCTCCAAACCCTCAAGTCCTTACCCAAAGCGAAGAATAAAATCGAAAAGGAGGATATACTCATTCAAAAGAAGAGGGAGCTTATAAAGTTTTTCAAAGAAACACCGGAAGAACTCCATGTCTTGGAGTTCTTCGACTTCCTAACTTGGATTGACAGCAAGTTGGAAAAAAAACCTTTTGCCGCCATAAAAAAAGAAAGAAGAACACCTTTCCAAACCTGACATTGACTCCCTAAAAAAACACCAAAAAAAAACACTTAATACTTTATTTATCAAATTTTTAAATAAAAAAATTTAAATTTAGAGTTCAAAAGAAAATCATAAATTTACTATTAAATCCTTCCTTCCGGCGTTTTTTTCCCTTTTATTTATGGGTGTTTCGATCTCAAACCATTCTGACTTATGAGAAAATTATTCATTCTTTCGTTTTTCATCCTCTTTTCCTTATCCTATTCCAAGGCGTGTGATAATGCAGAGCTCAATCTTAATTCATTGGTTGACAACTGCGATGGTACTTTCACCTACAATATGGAAGTTTGTTTTGAGACTAGAGATGGAACTGCAGGAGATGCGGATCATTTATTATTAAGTTTCCCCCAATCAGGAGCCAATATAAACAGTGTTACTCCCTCGACCTTCGTATTTGACGACGGGACTATTTGGAATAATGTGACAGGAATGGGGACAGGAGTTGTCAATATTTCCGGCCCTCCCATTAATTTCATTTCTCCTGGTGATCAAAACTGCTTTACCATAGATGTTGTTTTAGATGCGAATCCCGGTACTGTTGGAAATGCTTATTATATTGAGGTAGGCCATGATTCAGATGGAGGTGGAATTTGTGTTTATGAGGCTGGTGTTGCTTTTTGCGGATGCCCTAATCCCTTAGCAGTCTCCAATGTATGCCCCGTCAATTGTTCCATAGACAATATTACTGCCGGAACACAAACAGCTTGTGTACCTGCTACCAACACCTACACTCAGGACGTAACCGTTACTTATACCAATCCTCCTGCTTCAGGTACGTTGGACGTAAACGGACAATCTTTTCCAATTGGAACAAGCCCTCAAACCGTTACTTTGACCGGATTGACTGCGAATGGCAGTGGAGTCAATGTTACGGCTTCATTTTCGGCAGATGGTACTTGTATGGATACACAAAACAGTTTATTTACCGCCCCGGCCAGTTGTTCATCGTCCTGTACGGCCGACAATGGCACTTGGGAATAATCGAATCCTATTCATAAAAACTAAAATTATCCAGTGATTCGATTGCGAGACATATTATCCATTTTTTTATTGTTTTCCTTTTTAGGAATGCATCAGAATTCATTTGCACAATGTACAATTACAGCAACTTCATCAGGAGGAAACGCCTCCTTCACACAGGTTTATGTATTGGTTGATGCATCGGGTAATATCGTAGCACAAAATACATCGGGAACTTTTACAGGAGTGGCCACCGGTTCTTATCAGGTACACGCCTTGAATTATGACCCGGGCAATCCACCCAGTCCTTTGCCCTCAGCATTAATAGGGCAGCCGGCAAGCAATGTAGGAAGTACGGTTACCGGATGTTTCAATCCGGATTTCCTGACAGATTTTGTTACACGGAACTGTACGAATCCTTCATGTGTGAAAACAACGAATATTTGTGAAAGCGACCCTATTTCCGCCAGTTCATCCGGAGCTACCGGAGGGAATACACAAGTATATGTACTCGCTGATGATAGTGGAAATTTTGTTGCCCAGAATAATACAGGGACATTCCCTACGACATCTTATGCCGCCGGAGATGCCTTTCAGGTACATGCTTTGAATTACGACCCCGCTAATCCACCCTCTCCCCTACCTTCGGGATTGAGTGTCGGTGCTCCGTTATCGAATATCACCGGAGGGTGTTTCAATCCTGATTTCCTAACAGATTATATATGTTTCAACATTATAGCTTGCAGTTGTACTCCTACCGACATCTGTGAAGGAGCCCCGATTACGGCAACATCATCCGGTTCGACTTCGGGTAACACACAGGTTTATGTCCTTGCTGACAGTAATGGGGATTTTGTCGCACAAAACAATACAGGGACTTTCCCTACGACTTCGTTTGCTGTAGGGGTTTCCTATCAGGTACATGCATTGAACTACGATCCGGGCAATCCTCCT
>JAHDFN010000301.1 GCA_020628145.1 Saprospiraceae bacterium
AGTGTAGATGAACTCATACGCTTTTTTATCATATTCATCTTTGGCCAATCGCATCTTATCCTTTCTTACGGTTAATAACCCTTTATCATTATATACCAGTTCTATAGTATGCATGACCACTCCCTGATGCAGGAATTCTATCTTGGATATTCGGTTGTTCCCGTCGTAAAATCTTTTTTCTTTTTTTGTCGGAACATTATCTACTAGGATCAATCTTTCCTTCATCCGACCCCAAGAATCGTATTTGTAAATTTCCCTTGTGTTGGAATAGGTGGGGGATTCTTCGGAAACACGTTTGTCCGTTAATTTGTAATGACTGTTATGATAGGTGTCGTAAGCTGTAACCTTGTCTTTGTAATGAATGATTTGATTCATCATTCCCTGCGGATTATAATAATATTGGGTAGTAGTGGAATCTTTATCGGCCAACGGGAAAATATGTTTTTTTTCGATTTGCCCCATAGGCGTATATTCATACATATACGAATCAGTAAAATCATCTTTGAGGAATCGGGTATTCATAATCTTTCCTTCCCGATCAAAAGAATCCTTCCTGATTAAACTTTCCCCCTCTATGGGGAGATCCACCAATTCCAATAATAGCATTTTTCTTTCCTTGACACTGTTCTGAGCATTCAGCTTCCTATCGTTAGGAAGGTCTAGGATGTAATTGTCATAAACGGAAAAATCCCGCTCTTGGGGAGCGGGAACTTCTTTTTTACATCCTTTTTCCTGTACTTGTACTGCTAGGAAAAAAATCAATATCCACCAATTAAATTTCATAATCATATTGGATGGTGAAGAAGGGATTCATATATATTTCCTGGAAATGGTTTTGATGAAATCCTTTGCCAATTTGGATTTTGTCTTGGCAGTCCAATTGTATTTATTCGCAATATTTTTCATCAGATAATCCTTCGCCTGATTAAAAGTGACAAAAGAATTCAATTGGTCCATTGTTTCCTTGAACACATTATTGTTTCCTCCGAACAATTCATTAGTGTACATCATTTTATCATTCAAGCCGAAAGCCCTTTTCAAATCATCTATTTTTGAAAGCCCCAACCTTGATGATAAATCATTGGAGGATTTGGTATCGAATAAATCGGATTCGGAAACGCTTCCCGTATTAATGGGTTTTGCTACGGGGGGAGGAGTCGGGTTTGCCGGTTTGCGGGGTGGTGGTGGAATAAAGTTGAATTTCTTGATTTCCCTCTTCGGAGGTTCTTGTGGTTTCGGAGGTTCGGGTTTTTCAACAACCGGAGGGGCTTGAACTTTCACCTCGGGTTGTGGCGGTGGCGGAGTTATGGGTTCCGGCTTGACCACTACGGGTTCAGGACGAGGAACAATGGGTTTCTGAACTCTGGCAATAGGTTCGGGTTTCGGAGGAGGAGCTACCGGAGGAGCTTGAACTTTTATTTCGGGTTGTGGTGGTGGAGTAACGGGAGTTGTTTTAACAATGGGTTCTACGGGTGACTTTTTAACCACCGGAGGTGTCGGAACAGGCCTGGTTCCCTGTTTATCCATATAAAATACCTCATAGAATTCTCTGATGTAATTCATCATTAGATCCCGCTCGATAGGACTTATGTTGTCAGAATCAAGGCTCATGCCGGCATACAACCTGTTGATTTTTTCAAGAAGGATTTTAGCTTTGTGGAAGTTCATGAAATTTCTTTTTAAAATAATACGATCATCTCTTTTTAATCCATTACCTTTAGGAAAGGATATTTGAGAAAACGATAAAACATATCCCAAAAGTATCATATATCAGGATAAGAGTAAATGAATTCACCGGATTTAGTGAGGAAAATCACTGATTTTCCCAATATTCCCATGTTTAGGCTACCCTGTTTAACCATAAAAGAAAAAATTATACCAAACGGATGTTCTTAGAACCAAGTTTTAAAGGTCAAAGAAGTGGATGGATTGAAGTCATCTGCGGTTCCATGTTTTCAGGAAAGACGGAAGAACTGATTAGAAGATTGAAAAGAGCCAAGATTGCCCATATGAGTGTAGGTATTTTCAAACCCCGTGTAGATACCCGCTATGATGAGGAAAAGGTGGTTTCCCATGATTCCAATTCCATTTTGTCCACACCTGTAGCCCGTTCGATGGATATCCTTCGATATGCTGATAAATTCAATGTGATAGGAATTGATGAAGCCCAGTTTTTCGATATGGAACTCATCGAAGTCTGCCAGACACTGGCCTTGAGAGGGAAAAGGATTATCATAGCCGGCTTGGATATGGATTTCAGGGGGATTCCTTTCGGCCCGATGCCTAATCTGTTGGCCGTAGCCGAATATATTACCAAAGTACATGCCATTTGTCCGCATTGCGGTAATCTGGCGACCCATTCCTATCGTTTGGCAGTCAATGAGGAAACCGTTCTTTTGGGAGAAAAGGACGCATATGAGCCTCGTTGCCGTACTTGTTATCAAATGGGCAATATTCTGGATTTGAGGATTTCAAACGGTATGGATGGAGAATCCAATTGATTCCTAAATCGTTTCTGCTTCAGCCAGTCATTCCTTGTAGGTTTTTAAACAACGTTCTCTTGCTGATTTATGATCTACCATAGGTTGGGGGTAATCTTTTGTACCATATTCCGGCACCCATCTCCTAATGTAATGGAAATCCTTGTCAAATTTCTTTTGTTGCGATTCAGGATTGAAAATCCGGAAATAGGGTGCGGCATCTGTACCACATCCGGCAGCCCATTGCCAGCCTCCATTATTACTCGCCAAATCGAAATCCAATAATTTGGAGGCAAAATAGGCTTCTCCCCATCTCCAATCTATGAGCAGATGCTTACTTAGGAAAGAGGCCGTAACCATTCGAACACGGTTATGCATATGGCCGGTGGTGTTCAGTTCCCGCATTCCGGCATCTACCATTGGATACCCTGTTTGCCCGGTACACCACTTCTGAAAATCCTCTACATCGTTCAACCATTGAATAAATTCATATTTCTTTCTGAAAGGATGTTTTTCCACATGAGGGAATTGGAAAAGAATCATGGAATAGAAATCCCGCCAAATCAATTCATTCAAATATGTTTTATTGAGGTAATACGATTTTAATGCTTTTTCCCTTATGCTTATTATTCCGAATCTGAAATGGATACCTAGTTTGGATGTTCCATCAATGGCGGGGAAATCCCGGGTCTTATCGTATTCTTTGATGATTCCTTGTTTGACAAAGGGCGAAGGAATCGGGATATTGTTGCTTAGGAAACCTATATCCTGAAGTGTAGGATTTTTAAAGGGAGTGGTCTTCAGAAAACGATGTGAATATTCCCAACTAGGGTAGGACTTCAAATAATAAGGAATCGACTCTCCTTTCCATTCGGATTTCCGACTTTCCAGTTTCCCCAACCATTTTTTACTATATGGTGTGAAAACCGTATAAGGAGTCCCGTCATTCTTCATCACCTCGTCCTTATCAAAGATTACATGATCCTTGTAGGAGTGGAAAGGGATTCCTTTTGTTTTAAGCCAATCAGAGATTTGAAGATCCCTTTTAAGAGCATAAGGTTCATAATCCCGATTGGTATAAACGGATTGAATATCGTATTCCCCTATGAGGTTCTTCCAGATTTCAAGCGGTTGACCTTGCCTAATCAGAATATCATTGCCGGATTTTCGTAGAACCGAAGAAATCTTATCAAGGGAACCATGTATGAACCCAACCCTTGGATCAGAACGGTTTTCCAACTTGTCGATGATATTATTGTCAAATATGAAAAGAGGAAGAACCGGATAATGACTATGCTTCAAAGCGTGATATAATCCTGCATTATCTTTTAAACGCAGATCCCTCCTGAACCAAAACACGGTGATTTTTTCCATTAAAGGGTTAACAGTAGGAAAGGGTTTTGGTTTAAGAAAAAATTATGGATTCTTCATGGCTTTTGGATTGGAAGGCGGATAGATCATTAGGAAAGACTCTCCGCCCTTCTTTTCGCAATATCCATTTTCATCTGTTTCCA
>JAHDFN010000302.1 GCA_020628145.1 Saprospiraceae bacterium
CATTGGAGCAAAAGCGATGGAAGCCATCGCTCGTCAACCTGAAGCTGTAGGTGATATCAGATCAAATATGATCTTGATGGCTGCCCTTGTAGAGGGTGCTGCACTTATCGCTATCATCCTTGCTTTCTTCGCATAAGAAGAGCCGAACTCAAAGAGTCGGGGAGGGATAGATCAACGGTTGGTTGCTGTCCTTCCCCTTTTGAAAAAAAAATTATAATCAACATATAAAAGAATCCATATGATTTTTCTAGCTGATTTTAATCCTATCAAACCGTATATCGGTTTATTCTTTTGGTCTTGTGTGTTTTTCCTGCTTTTCTGGGGATTGGTAGGGAAATTCGGTTTCAAACCTATCGTTCAGGCGTTGAAAAAGAGAGAGGACGATATCCAGGATGCATTGGATGAAGCCAAGAAGGCTCGTCAGGAAATCGCGAATTTGGAAGCCAAGCATGAGAAGTTATTAGATCAGGCAAAAGAAGAACGTTCCCAAATTCTTTTGGATGCCAAGGAAGCTGCCGAAGTGTATCGTAAGGAGCAGAAAGCCAAGGCGGATGATGAATTCCGTGTGAAAGTGGACAGTGCTTTGCAGGAAATCGAAAACCGTAAGATGGAGGCCATGATCACCATTAAGAATGATGCCGGTCAGATGGCATTGGATATCGCCGAAAAGATCCTAAATAAGGAGTTGAAAGGTGATCCGGCTCAGGAATCCTTTGTGAAGGGATTGGTGGACGAAATCAAATTATCCTAATTGGATTAGGAGATGTAGAGACTCATTTGAGATGTAGTCTTGAAATCCTAAAATCTCAATATCTAATAATATGAGTGTACAGAGAATTGCCTCCCGTTATGCGAAGTCTTTGATTGATTTGGCTGCTGAACAAGGTAAGTTGGATACCATACTGGCTGATTTGGAAAGCTTTGAGAAAGTAACTGATAATAGGGAGTTTAAACTGATGTTGAAGAGTCCGATTATCAAAGGGGATAAGAAAAAAGCCATTTTCGATCAGTTGTTCTCCGGAAAACTGGATGTCCTGACCTCCAATTTCTTCGAGATCATTCTAAGAAAAGGAAGGGAATCACAGTTGCCGGCCATCGCCAAGGAGTTTCGTATGCAATACAAGACGATGAAGCACATTTCCAGTGTTAAACTCATTACGGCTCGTAAACTGACAGATGATGCCGTCGCCGCCATTAAGAAAAAAATAGAAGCTTCCGATGCTACGGATGACAATGTGGATTTGGAAGTGGAAGTGGACGAAAGCCTCATGGGAGGTTTCGTTATCGAATTCGACAATAAACGGTTCGATACCAGTGTTGCCCACAAATTGGCTCTGTTGAAAAAAGAGTTCGAAGGCAACCAATATGTAAAAGAATTTTAATTCCCAACCGATGGCCCTCAGGGAAAAGGCCATCGGTTGAGGACTATTTAATAATTAATTAAATACTCGGAAAATGGTTGATGTAAAACCTGATGAAATAAGTGCGATACTGAAACAACAGTTGTCCGGTTTCAATACAGCTACCGAATTGGAAGAAGTCGGTACGGTATTGCAGGTCGGTGACGGTATTGCCCGTGTTTACGGATTGAACAATGCCAAAGCGGGTGAGCTTGTAGAGTTTGCCAATGGTGTTCAAGCTATCGTATTGAACCTTGAGGAAGACAACGTAGGTGTCGTATTGATGGGACCATCCGAAGGTATCAAGGAAGGAGCAACTGTACGTCGTACAGGTCGTATTGCTTCTCTTCCAGTAGGAGAAGGAATGGTTGGGCGTGTAGTGAATACCTTGGGACAACCTATCGACGGAAAAGGCCCGATTGAAGGAGTAAAATATGATATGCCTATTGAGCGTAAGGCTCCAGGTGTAATCTATAGACAACCCGTATCAGAACCTTTACAGACAGGAATCAAGGCGATTGATTCGATGATTCCAATCGGAAGGGGACAGCGTGAGTTGATCATTGGTGACCGTCAGACCGGTAAAACGGCCATCGCCATCGATACCATTATCAATCAGAAGGAATTCTACGAAAAAGGAGAGCCTGTTTACTGTATATATGTAGCTTCCGGTCAGAAAGCTTCTACCGTTGCGGGAATCGCCCGTACATTGGAGGCCAACGGAGCGATGGATTATACGGTAATCGTTTCCGCTTCCGCTTCCGATCCTGCACCACTTCAATTCTATGCTCCATTTGCAGGAGCTGCTATCGGGGAGTTCTTCCGTGATACGGGACGTCCTGCCTTGATTGTATATGATGATTTGTCCAAGCAGGCGGTTGCCTATCGTGAGGTATCCTTGTTGTTGCGTCGTCCTCCGGGGCGTGAGGCTTATCCCGGCGATGTATTCTATCTTCACTCCCGTTTATTGGAGCGTGCAGCAAAGGTTATCAACAATGATGGCATCGCTAACGATATGAACGATTTGCCTGCTTCGCTAAAGGATGCCGGTATTGTGAAGGGAGGTGGTTCTTTGACGGCTCTTCCGATTATCGAAACGCAGGCAGGTGACGTATCCGCATATATTCCGACAAACGTGATTTCCATTACGGACGGTCAGATTTTCTTGGAGTCCAACTTGTTCAACTCCGGTGTACGTCCTGCGATTAACGTAGGTATCTCCGTATCACGTGTGGGTGGTTCGGCTCAGATTAAATCCATGAAAAAAGTATCCGGTACTTTGAAATTGGATCAGGCCCAGTTCCGTGAGTTGGAAGCCTTCTCCAAATTCGGTTCCGACTTGGATGCCGCTACCAAATTGGTATTGGATAAGGGTTCCAGAAACGTGGAAATCCTAAAACAGGGACAATATTCACCATTGCGTGTGGAAGAACAGATTGCCATGATTTACTGTGGTACTAACAATCTTCTACGTGAAGTGCCTGTAAATAAAGTGAAGGAATTCGAAGAATTATTCCTTTTGAAAATGAAGCAATTGCATCCTGAAGTTATGGCTAATTTCGCTGCCGGTAAGTGGGATAAGGCTGATCAGGCAACAACAAAACAGATTGCTCAGGACGTAGCAAAACAATTCGCATAAATTAGTCCATAGTTCATGGTCGATAGTCAATAGAATATATCTTTTGACTATCGACAGTGGACTGACAAACTATTATATATGGCAAATTTAAAAGAAGTAAGGGAACGGATTACCTCTGTCAAATCGACGCAGCAAATTACCAAAGCGATGAAAATGGTCTCTGCTGCGAAATTGAGAAGAGCCCAGTCTGCCATTGTGCAGATGCGTCCCTATTCTAATAAGTTGAATGACATGTTGCGGAATATCCTTTCCAATGTGGGAAGTGATGTGAATTCCTCTTTCGGTATCGAAAGGGAAGTCAATAACGCCTTGATGGTGGTGGTGACTTCCAATAGAGGTCTTTGCGGAGCATTCAACAATAATGTCATTAAAGCCGCATTGGCGACCATCCGTGAAAAATATGCCGATGTGGATGCCAAAGGAAACCTGAAAATCATGTGCATTGGTAAAAAGGCCAATGACTTTTTCAAGAAACGATATCCGAGTGGGAAATTGATTTCCGACTATGTGGAACTGTTCGACGATTTGAGTTTTGATAATGTTTCCAAAGTCTCGCAGGAATTGATGGATGCTTTCGCATCGGGAAGCTATGATTCCATTTCTGTTTCCTATGGACGTTTCCAGAATGCAGTAGTTCAGGAACCCGTAACCGAACAATTTCTTCCCGTAGCCAAAATAGAAGCAGAAGGAGAATCCAAGGGAAATGCAGATTATATCTTCGAGCCGGACAAGAATTCTTTATTGGAACATTTAATTCCGAGTATTTTAAAAATCACGTTCCATAAATTCTTGCTGGATACTCATGCTTCCGAGCATGGTGCCCGTATGACGGCAATGGATAATGCTACCGAAAACGCAGAGGAATTGTTGAAGGATTTGAAAATTTCCTACAACAAGGCCCGTCAGGAAGCGATTACCAAAGAGCTTTCCGAAATCGTAGGTGGTGCTGCCG
>JAHDFN010000043.1 GCA_020628145.1 Saprospiraceae bacterium
TAATTCCGATACATTGATATCATGATGGGATTCGTCATAAACCGCTTCTCCGTTATTTAATACAATAACCTGATTGATGTTGCTCTCAGTTCAGCAATTTTATTAGAAACCGAGCGGTACTTCAACAAATCCAGATAATAAAAATCCAATGCATCTGCATTAATATCCCAATCTTCTTCCAATATGAATTTGGCCCTTGTACTGATTCCACAACGGGTACTATGCTTGAAAATAGCTGTAGGTTTTGAATTCGAATCGGAAATGATCTGTTCCAACTGTTCCTCAGAAACCAGTTCTTTCCAATCCTTATGTAAATCGCTATTTTTGTCTTTGTTGAAATTTTTTAAAAATCCCATTATCTAAGAATTCTTGATTATTAAATTAACATCGTACCATACTTCAACGTTATCATAGCACCAACCGTTCAACGAAGATAATCAAAGTGTATTAACATCTACGGTTCTGTTGTGTAACCAAATAAAGCGTTTTATCTTTACCCGACCTAAGTAGAATAAACATTAGAGGAGCGAATATATGAAAGTCAACCAAGGATCCCATAATCTTGTTTTTTATCCTGTAGTCGCTCTGACCACCTTGGCCACAGCCCTTATCCTTCTACAACCTGAAAGTCCGAAGTTCAGGATGTTCATCAACCATGCCCCTGAAATCATGTTCGGCATCCTTGGGCTGGGGATGTTATTCCTGTTTACCAAATGGCACAGATTGATGTTTTTCGCCTTCGGATATACGGGACTCCTTTGTATTTTTCTCCGTTCGAGTACGAATACTGCTCCCGTTTACGCAAAGCCCAATATGGCCAAGACGCTGGAAGTCATCCATGTTAACATATCCAATCATGATTGGGAAGCCTATGAGGAATTGTCCGACATCATCATCAACTCCTCTGCTGATCTCGTTTCCATACAGGAAGTCACTCCGGATTGGGATTTCAGTTTGAAAACTACATTGAAGGATTCATTCCCTTATATCAGCTCTGCTGCAAACATCAGTTTTAACGGAATTGCTGTTTTTTCCAAGCTCCCTTTTTCCGATTTAGATACCTTTTATCATAATGATATTCCTAACCTGACAGGTATGATTAGTCTTGGGGAAGGCAATAGTGGACGGATCCGTTTTGTCACGACCTACACCAACCCTTCTTTCGATAATAACAAATTCTATGAAGAACTGAAGGAACACTTCACAACAATCATCAACAAATTGAGTGGAAAGGAAAATCTGGCAAGAATTGCTATCGGCACTTATAATATTAAGGCATGGACCCCGGAAATGAAATATTTCACAAACGCCCTGGGTCTCCGGAACAGCAAAAGGGCAATCAACCCCTTGAATGAAGGTTCTTACGAGCATATTTTTCATTCAACCCATTTGGAGTGTAGCAATTTCGGAGAATTGTACACGGAAGATGGCTCCAGTATGATTGGTTTGAAGGTCAAATTACAATTCAAGAATACCCCTTTAGCTGATGATTCGGGAAAGATTCAATAGTTTCAGGTATGCCTTCAAAGGCATTGCGGATTTATTTCGAAATACACCGAATGCCCGCATCCATCTTTTCATGGCCATTGCCGTTTCCATCTGCGGATGGGTTTTCAGGATTTCCATTACAGAATGGTGCCTTTGTGTCCTCTGTATCGCTTTGGTACTGATGGCCGAAGCCCTCAATTCTGCTTTGGAATACCTCACTGATCTCGTTTCTCCGGATTATCATGAACTTGCCGGCAAGACCAAGGATGTGGCAGCGGGGGGTGTTCTTCTCATTTCCATGGGGGCGGCCATCGTCGGCCTTATCATTTTCCTTCCCAAAGGCTGGCGTATTTTTCTAAACTTCATTCAATAGATGTTATCCCGAAATGTTTTTTATGTAAGGCAAATGAAGAATATTGCAAATAGGCAAGGCATTCGTCGAAAAGCGTAGCCCTAGCTACGGTTGAGAGGAATAACGCAGGCATATTTTCAAAAGAACCGGTTGGCTGTAATCAATTTTTCGTGACAACATCTAATAACCGAAGGAACAATTTTTATTATATTTATCATGGCGATATCAATTTATCACTGATAGACAAACATGGAAAGGATACAAGTTACAGTTGACGATGTTGTTCCGGGAGACCCCGACGACGCTTTCGATGCCATGCTGCGTTTTGATCGCTACCATCAATGGTGGCCCAACGCCCTCCCTATCAAATGTGAAGAACATAAGAACTCTTTCATTGGAGATAAATTATTGATTCGCCCTTATCCCTTTGTCCATGTCGGATGGAAATTACACTCTTATGATCCCGGCAGGGCAATCATCATACATTATTACAAAGGGATGCATACGGGAATGGGCGTTTGGACTTTTACAGAAGCCGACGATGGCAAGGTCGTCATTGCTTTTGAGATTGATATCCTACCTAAAAACCGGCTTTATAATTGGGCATATAAAATCTTCCATGTTGAAAAGTCACATATCCGGCATGTGCAAATGGTCATATCATCCCTCGCCGGCTACATTCGCAATCCTTCCTTAGACAAATCAGAAGATGCTGCTTAAAACACGGGGAATCATCATCAGGAGTACAAAATACGGTGAGACCAGTCTTATCCTTGACATTTATACTTTGGATAAAGGTCGGCAGTCATTTATCATCAATAGCGTACGCTCTGCAAAATCCCGTGTAAAACAAAGCTTGGTGAATATTTCCTCTCTTGTGGATTTGGTCGTTTATCATCGGGACAATAAGGACTTGAATCGGATTAAGGAAATACGGCCGGCTCATATTTACACCACGATCCCTTTTAATGTTGTCAAAGGGACGGTTGCTCTCTTCATGATTGAACTGATAGAAAAAACAGTCAAGGAATCCGAACAGAATCAGGTTTTATTCGATTTTCTGGAAAGGAGTTTCCTTGCCTTGGACCAAGCCGAAAAAGCAACACTTTTCCCTTTGGCATTTCCTATTTTATTAATGCCATTTCTCGGTTTTTCTCCCGGTAATGAGTGGTCGGAAAGCAAACCCTTCTTCGACATCAAGGAAAGTCTTTTTGTCCAATCAGCTCCGGATAATTATTTCCTATCTCCGGACAACAGCATTGTTTTCCAATCCCTGTTCCATACAGATATCGACTATTTGGATGAAATAGAAATCCCGAAAAAATCAAGAACAAGAATCCTGGATGCCATCCTACATTATTATCAATACCATATTGAGAATTTCAAACAATTGAATTCCCATCTCATCCTCAGGGAAGTACTGGGATGATTTTTTATTCTACGATGAATTTCCCGGCACTTATTTTTCCATTGTTTTTCAAAACAAAGAAATAAATTCCGCTCCCCAACTCAGCGACAGGCAACTCATAAGTATTCTCTTCCTTGATTTCATCCTGGAAAATCTTTTTACCCAATACATCTAGAACCTCCAATCGGAACAAGGCATTATTTTCGTTTTGGAAAGTAAGAACTGCCCGGTTCTTTACAGGATTAGGTACAACGGATGCAGCAAAAGGATTATCCTTTAGATCATTGACATCTATTATCATCGGGACAAGGCAATCTCCTGTTATCGCATGTAATATTTCCTCATGATCGTCATTCACAAAATCGGTAATATGCCCCAGACAAACTCCTTCTTCATCTATATCCGTATAATATATTCGTAGGAAGGGAACGAAATCAGCATTTTTACCTATGGAACTTTCATCATAAGTTACAGCAATTATTTCATTTTCATCAAATAGGATATTGGGATAATAATCAGGGATGAACTGAACGACATAATCGATTACAATCCCTTCCATATCGAATTCGAAGGAAAGTATTCGTCCGTTGGGGTTCTTTAGATGAACGTCAACATATTGTTCTTCCTCATTCAAATCTGCCAACTGTAATGTTGCCTTATCATTGGGGTTCAAAACTCCATACGGAAATTCGCAAGGCGTATGTTGATGATCAGCCGGAATCGAACCTGAGCCATGCAAAACACAATCGAACAACAAGGTGGCATCGGTAACTGTAATCTCACCATCATTATTAAGGTCAAGGCAGGTTGTTGGAGTTATGGTATCCAAAAGGCTTTCCAGCATATAAATGGTCATATCCGTTAATGTCCTTGATGTATCAATATTAATGTCTCCCATCATTGATACGCCTGCACACTCTCCATTACAGTCGGGTTGGGCATTCCCGAATATTTGTCCGAGGCAATCTTCATATGGAGCACATTTCTCCAATACCGTAAAAGACGCTTCCCCTGAAACCGGATCCCTTGCAATGTTGATACAAACCTGTGCCCAGTTGTTTTCAAAGTCCGTTTCGACACGGCCTAAGACATCAGGGGTTTGGTCCCAATTCACTTTTACAACAAGCATGTAATCTCCTTCTTCAACATCCGTAATATCAATCCATTGGCATTCCAACCCTGATGAATAAATATCTCCACACTGTTTGGAAATCCCTTGGTTGTCACAACCATATTGGTATGTTCCTCCATCATCACATTCCAAATCCATCACACAGAAACCATTTTTGAAACCAATAGGCAATTCCGTCCCATCATCCATATCGAATAAGACATATTCTGCGTATCCCTCATAATGCCAATGATTATGGCAAGGATCCCATTCCCATTGATTGTTTTCCTGTGGCTCTCCGATATAATAGTCGGCATTCCCAATATTTTTGATATGGGTCGTAAACCGTATTACTTCCCGTTGTCCATAACCCGACACACAACCTTCCTGAATCAGACAGGCATCTGAATTATCCAAAGAAGCCACATACATGGAAGAAACCAGTACTCCCTGCTCTATGGTCAAATCCGGCCCGTCCGGACATTCCGGATCTCCCGGATAAATACAGGAACCGTCATTGGCTGTCGCCAAAGGTGAAAAATTACAAGCAGTGGGATCAGTACACCCTATAACCGGTCCGCTGAAGGAAATTGTTCCTTCCATGGATGTATCTGTGCATCCGGTATCATCATACCTAATCCTAATATAGTAAGTGGCTCCTTCCTCAAGAGGAATATTCAAGAATGAATACTCCGAACCGATACCACATCCGTCATTGGAATAAAAAATCGTTCCTTCATTCGTCTCATTCCATTCCAATCCGGCACAATAATCATAAATCCAAATAGTAGAACCGCCACAACTATTATCGGAACAAGCATTGAATTCATACATACCCGTTGAATCGGGAATGAAAAGCCACCATGAATTGCCCGCAGGCAATGTTATCACTCCTCCATCAGCCATAAAAGGGCTTCCGCAATCAGAACCGGGAAGACAATTGAAACTTGTCGATTCTGAATAACTAAAATCCCCTTCACCTTCTATCATCAAGACTCCATCAATGTAAACCTGATAGCCTCCTCCCAACGACAACCCGTCCCCATAAGAATCATATATGGTGAATGTCATGCATTCCCCATCTTCGATACAACCTGAAAATTCAAAATCGGAGCCGGGAGAGGATGAGGCAAAAATCGTATTCCCATCAGCCCCCTTCAAATCCCAAGTGATTTCCTGAGGGTAGATATCCGGTGTGATAGAGACTTCAAAGGAAATGAGAGGATCCTCACACACCAAGGATGTGCCCCCTCCGCTATCTATTTCACAGGTGGTTGTCGATTCTTCCGAACCAAAACCCCCTCCACTATTAATCCATTCTTCAGCATCGATATAAACCTGGTAATAGGCATCATTTCCTAAAAAACCATCACCGAAGCTATCGTAAATTGTAAAAGTGTAACAAATATTATCGGGAATACATCCGATGTAGGTCAAATCCTCTCCGGGGGCAATACTCTCATATATTACATACCCGGAACTATCTGTAAGGGACCATGTAATTTCCTGCGGAAAACCATCCGGAACGATATTGAGTATGAAAACCGATTCCCCCCCATCACATTGAGCCTTCATAAGATAAGGAAAAAGGAAAATAACCAAAATACTAATAAAGAGTGTTTTGAATTTCATGACTTTTTGTTTTTGCATCCCCAATTTAGTTATAAACAATAGAAATAAGAAGAAAATCAATGTCTTACACATCATTTTCAGTCTTAAACAGATACTATCTGACAGAAAAAAAGCCTCTTGGAGATTTAGCATGTATTTTGCCTAGCAATAAATAAAAAATTCAACGATATTTGTCGGTTGTATTAGAACACTCCACCCAGGAACCTATATAAATAAGGAATTATAAAGTATTAAAAATAATGGGCGACTACTCTCATGTTTTCAATGCACATCCATCATTTATCGATGCGATGTACAAACAGTACCAAGACGATCCGAATTCCATAGAGCAAGATTGGAGATTGTTTTTTGAAGGATTCGATTTTGCAAATATTTCCTCCAATGGCAACGATACCACAAATTCGAACGGAAGTGCCGGTTCTCCCGGTAAATTGGACCGTCGGGAATTTAGAGTACTCTCTCTCATCAAGGCATACCGAAACAGAGGGCATCTTGAATCCAAGACCAATCCGATAAGGGAAAGAAAGGATCGGAAAGCCATGCTCTCATTGGAGGATTTCAATCTTTCTGCCAAAGATTATGACATGAAATTCATGATCGGCAAGGAGATCGGTATGGAAAACGCTTCCCTAAAGGAAATCGAAGCCCGGCTTAAACAAATATATTCCACATCCATTGGTTATGAATACCACAGTATCCAAGACAGGGAGAAAAGGAGATGGTTAAGGGAAAGGATCGAAAGACGTTCATTCCACGACGAAGGCTTATCTATGGATAAGAAGAAAAGAATTCTAAAAAAACTGAATGGAGCCGTTGTATTTGAGGAATTCCTCGGCAAAAAATATGTAGGGCAGAAAAGGTTTTCCCTAGAAGGCGGTGAAACAACCATCCCTGCTTTGGATTCGATTATCAATAAAGCCGGAGAGTTAGGCGTCAAGGAAGTCATTATAGGAATGGCCCACCGGGGGCGGCTGAACGTATTGGCCAATATCATGGGAAAAACCTATGAACATATTTTTTCCGAATTTGAAGGAACTGCTAAGAACGAGCAGAGTTTTGGAGACGGCGATGTGAAATACCATCTGGGATATTCGTCCCAAGTCAAAACCATCAGCGGAGCCATGATAGATCTAAAATTGGCTCCCAACCCTTCCCACTTGGAATCAGTAGATCCGGTAGTTCAAGGATTTGCCAGAGCCAAGGCAGATATTAATTTCAAAAGTAATTACGATCAAATCCTTCCGATACTTATTCATGGTGATGCAGCAGTAGCGGGTCAAGGCGTAGTGTATGAAACAGCACAAATGAGTCAATTGGAGGGATACCATACAGGGGGAACCATTCATTTTGTCATCAATAATCAAATCGGATTTACCACCGATTTTGATGATGCACGCTCATCAACATATTCTACCGGTGTAGCCAATGTTATCCAAGCACCTGTTTTCCATGTGAATGGAGATGATGCAGAAGCTGTGATTTTCGCTACAGAACTGGCCGTAGAATACCGTCAAAAATTCAATTCCGATGTTTTCATCGATATGGTTTGTTATCGTAAACACGGACACAATGAAGCAGATGATCCGGCATTCACCCAACCCGAAATGTACAAGTCCATCAAATCCCATAAGAATCCAAGGGAAATCTACGTTGACCTCCTGGATCAAAAAGGAGAAGTAGAAAGGGCCTTAGCCGAAAAAATGAGAAAGGAATTCAATGATTTACTTCAAGCCCGTCTTGACATGGCCAAGGAAAAGGAATTGCCCTATATCTATCAGGAAGTGGAAAAGGCGTGGCAGGAATTACAATCCGGCATACAGGATCCTAAAGATTTCTTCCCTTCCCCCACAACCGGTATCAAGCAGAAAACAATCGATAAGATCATTGACCACCTCATGACAATCCCGGATGATTTCACTCCCAATAAGAAAATAGGTCGTTTGCTCAAAGGCAAACAAAAATTGCTGGACAATGGCGTCTTGGATTGGGCCATGGGAGAGTTGATGGCATACGGTTCCATCCTTCTCGAAGGCAAGGATGTTAGGATGAGTGGGCAAGATGTGAAAAGGGGAACCTTCTCCCATAGACATGCCGTACTGAATGATTCTACGAATTACAAGGAATACAACCGCCTGAGTGGAATGTCCAAAAAACAGGGGGAATACAGAATTTTCAACTCCTTGCTTTCGGAATTTGCCGTTTTAGGATTCGAATACGGTTATTCTTTGGCATCTCCTAATACATTAGTCATCTGGGAAGCTCAATTCGGAGATTTCTATAACGGAGCCCAAACGATTGTCGATCAATATATTTCTGCAGCCGAATCCAAATGGGGAAGGATGAGTGGTTTGGTCATGTTGCTCCCTCATGGTTATGAAGGCCAAGGCCCGGAGCATTCGAGTGCAAGGATGGAAAGATTCCTTCAGATGTGTGCCGAATTCAATATGACGGTAGCCAATGTTACTACTCCTGCAAATTTATTCCATGTTCTACGAAGACAATTGGCCAGACCTTATAGAAAACCGCTGATAATCATGTCTCCTAAAAAACTGCTTCGTTATCCTAAATGCATTTCTCCTATTAGTGACTTTACCGAAAAAGAGAGTTTCCGTGAGACATATGACGACCCTGAAGTAACGACCAAGGCCAAGGCCAAAAAAATTAAAAAGGTACTTTTCTGTACCGGCAAAATCTATTATGATTTATTAGAAAAAAAAGAGACCGATAACAGAATGGATGTAGCCATTGTCAGGGTTGAACAATTATACCCATTCCCTAAGGGCGAGATAGATAAGATGGTGAATGAAAAATACAAAGGAGCAAAAATGTTATGGGTACAGGAAGAACCTTCCAACATGGGTGCTTGGCAATATATCCTTGCATTCTATAGGAATGAGGCTATAGATTTGATTGCCCGAAAATCTTCCGCTTCCCCGGCTACCGGTTATAAAGGAAGACATGATGAAGAACAGAAGGGTATTGTGGAAAGAGCTTTTTCAGCATAAAAAGCATCCACCGGAAAAACCAACCATCCTTCATTGTGGAGGATGGTTTTTTAATACCCATTCGAAATGAAAATCAGAAAAGCAAGAAAAACGGACTTGCCCGACCTACTGGAACTCTTCTACCAACTCGATATCTACCACTTGGAAAAGACGGATGAAATCAAGCCGATTGTGGCAGAAAAGGAATACCGGAAAAATTATTTATTGGAAAAAATTTTCGACCAGCCGGATAAATTACTTGCTGTTGTCGAAGATGGAGGAAAAGTCGTCGCTGCCGGTTTAGGAATGGTCAATCGCAGAATCAATCATATTGTTTTCAAAGATTCCATCATTGGAGAAATAACGGATTTGATTGTCCATAAAAAAAGAAGGCAAGAAGGTTTAGGGAAATCATTGATGAATTATTTGGAAGGAGAACTCGCTCTTATGGGGTGTACACAATTCGAATTAACCGTCTATAATTTCAATGGGGAAGCTGTCTCCTTTTATGAAAAATCGGGTTATGCCAAGAAAAAAACGAGGTATGTGAAAAATCGTCAGAATTAAAATAAAGAAGGGTCGCTCCAAATAGGAGCAACCCTTTTATTAAACCAAACCTTACCTAATATAAGTCTTGTAAAGTACCGATTAATTATCAGTAACCTTCTTTACCATTTTCTTTACAGGAGCGGCTTTTTGGGTCACTGTTTTTTTCACAGCTTCCACTTTCTTTACCACTTCTTTTTTTGTAGGAACGGTCTTCTTTGCTACAGCTTTTTTCACTACTTTCTTCACAGACTGGGTAGTTTCATTGCTTTCCAATTGAGATTCCAATTCTTTGATGCGGGATTTCAAAGTAGAAAAATCGGAACGGCTAGGCAAATCAACGGTATTGACAATCTTGTTGACAATCTTGTTGATTCTTCCTTCAAATTCTTCACGCTTGGAATCCAAATCAGTCATGAATTCATCTACAACCTTCTTACCTTCCTCTTCTGACATCTTTCCGTTATCAACCAATGTCTTAACGGTGTCCTGTACTTTATCTGAAGCCACAGTCACTAGTCCTACACCAGTATAAAGGGCTTTTTTCAACATATTTTCCATGATATACTATTCTAATATATTAGTTAATGTATGATACTGAGGGATGATTACTTCTTAACCACCTCTTTGACTTTGGCAACTCTTGTCTTAGCTGTTTTAGCAGTCTCTTTTTGCTTGGCAACCAATTTCTCTTCCAACTGGGCAATTTTGGCATTCAATTTCTCAGCCTCTGTCCGGTTAGGCAAATCCAACTGCTTCAATACAGTATCTATGATTTTCTGGAAACGTGTCCCAACATCTTCACGACGTGTATTCACATCTTCCATGAAATCCTCAACCACTTTCTTTCCTTCCACTTGAGCATCCTCACCCACTTTGGACATTTCATCAATAGATTTTTTAACCTTGTCAGTTGTAGTAGATACAACTCCAACTCCAGTGTACAACACTTTTTTAAACAATTCGGTAGTAGCCATCGTATTACGATTTTATACAGTAAGTAAATAAATTAATCTTTCTTGCTTTTGGCGTTCTTAGCCAATTTGGATTCCAATTCTGCAATCCTTGCATTCAGTTGTTCCATTTCACTCCTCGTTGGGAAATCAAGGGTATTCATTGTTTTTTCAACCAGTCCTTTAACCTTTCCTTCTACCTGTCCCTTCCGACTTTCGGCTTCCGCCATAAAATCCTCAACAATCTTCTTTCCTTCTTCTTTGGATATTGTTCCCTTATCTATCCACTCATCCACCGATTGTTGGATTGTCTCTGCTGTTGTAGATACTATCCCGATTCCGGTATAAAGGAATTTTTTGAACAAATCATCCATGATTTCAGGCTTTGGTTTTAAATGAATAATTCCGAATGACAATGCAAATTTGAAGCAAAATATTGATTGATGCAAACCGACAAAAACACTTTTAACAACAACTTTACACATAAAAGAAACATAATTCTTAAAATAAGAAAAAATGCAACATTAATTTTATTTGAAAAAAATATTGAAAATTAATTTTCATATTATCAAAAAAAATATATATTTGAGTTGGAAAATAATTCCCCCCTGTTTTTTCATAGCGTTCAAAACGTTATTTGGTAGTTAATTATTCCTGTTTATCAAATAATCATCTATCTTTCCGTTTCGTTGGGAACGGAAGGATATTTGGTAAACATTTTGCTGCCCAAATAATTGAACAAAAACAGGAATCTGATAAATGACACTTCAGGACATTTTCAATCTTGCCGCTGATAACCCGATAATGGTTATCGCCTTCTTTGTCCTTATTCCCATTATTGCTGCAATTGTGGGTTGGATAGGTGCAGGAGAAGGTACCAAAAGCCCTTATTCATATATTTATTCTTTCCTGATTTTTCTAGCTTCGATTCCAGGCATATTTGCCCTGACGATGACCATATATGCTGCGATTTTCCACAATGATGATTTAAGGGAATTGAATTTTCTAGTTTATTTCCTTCCGGTCATTTCAATGGTTGCTACCATTGCCATTATAAAACGTGTAGCCGATTTGGAAGACATTCCGGGATTTGGGAAAATCCCCGGATTATTAATGTCTATTGCAGCTATTATCGTCCTGATGTTAGCCTTCGACAAGATTATGATATTTGGTTTTGTCAGGATACCATTTATTTTCCTTCTGTTGATTTTCATCGGACTCTTATTGTTATTCACATTTGGAATGAGGAAATTTTTCAGAAGTTGAACACAACTGCTTAATACAACGAGAACACACAATTCATCAACAAACCATACACTGAAAACCATTTCATAATCACAATAAAACAATAGGAAACCAAGGAGGGGATTTGAAACTATTCGTCCAATACATATTAACGTTATTGTTGCTCATAGGAAGTATCAGAACCTATGCCCAAGCACCGTCTTTCAACATCGTAAAGACGGCATCTCCTATTATGATAGATGGCATTCTGGATGAAAAGGATTGGGCGACGGCAGATGTAGCTGATAATTTTCAAATGAATTACCCCCATGATACACTGGCAGCGCTTTCCAAAACAGAAGTCAAAATCACCTATGACGATAAGAGTCTTTACATTGGAGCGATCTGTTATGATGAGATTGACGGAGACTATATCGCACAATCCCTGAAAAGGGATTTTTCATTTCCTGTCAATGATGCTTTTGCCGTTTTCTTCGATGCCTTTAGTGACGGAGCCAACGGCTTGAGTTTTTCTGTCAACCCCTTTGGTGTGCAAAGAGATGGCATTATCAGTTCGGGTGGAACACGAGGTGTGACAACCAGCTGGGACGCCGTTTGGTATGCCGAAGTATTCAGAGGAAGTGGTTATTGGTCACTTGAAATGTCCATACCCTTTAAGACACTAAGGTTCAAATCGGAAACGGATATCTGGAAAATCAATTTTGCCCGGAACGATTTAAAGCGGAATGAGACTTCCACCTGGGCACCGGTACCCCGTGGCTTCAATGTAGCCACGATGGCATACTATGGAGAAGTTGCTTGGGACAAAACACCTCGTGCTACAAAAGGTATCAAGACTGCTTTGAGTCCCTATGCCGCCCTATCCTTTACAAGAGACATCGAAAACGGAGATGAAAAAGTTCGATTTAAGCCCAATGCCGGTTTGGATGCCCGATTGGATTTAAATACTTCATTAAAGCTGGATGTCACCATCAATCCTGATTTTTCACAGGTAGAAGTAGATGAACAAGTATTGAATCTGGATCGCTTCGAAATTTCTTTTCCCGAAAGGCGATTCTTCTTTTTGGAAAACAGTGATATGTTTGCCGGTTTGGGCAACAGCCGTGTAAGACCCTTTTTCTCCCGTCGGATTGGAGGTGTCGGAAGTGATCCTGTAACGATTCTCGGAGGTGTGAAACTCAGTGGAAAAATCAACAAGGACTGGAGGGTAGGCTTTCTCGACGTCCAGACAAAGAGGGAAGAAGATGTTGACGATGCACAAAATTACATGGTCGTCTCTGTCGCTAGAAAAATATTAACGGGGTCTCAGGTCAAGGCCTTCTTTACGAATAAGAGTGCATTCAATGGAGACGATCCCAAGGATTACAATAGAGGAGCAGGTGTGGAACTGGATTATCGTTCTAAAAAATCCACCATTACGGCCCATTCTTATCTCCATGTTGCCAAGACAGAAGAAAAATTGAAAAATGCATTTGCCTACGGTGCCAAAGCCAGATATAGGACTTCGAAAATAAATGTATTTCTCGGATTGGATGCCGTAGGAGAGAATTACATTACCGAAATGGGATTTGTTCCTAGACTTTATCACACGGATGAAGAAGGAGCAACCCAGCGAATTGGTTACAACCAACTCCGAACAAATGGGAATTATTGGTTTTTCCAAAAAAACTCAAGCGTTCTGGATTATATGGGGCCGTTTTTCGGCTTTGATTTATTTACCGGAAAATCATGGAATTACCAAGAACATAAGACCAAATTGGGTTGGGAAATCCGTTTCATGAATACGAATGTTTTCCGTGCAACCTTTACTGAAAGCAACCCCGTGCTATTCTATGATTTCACGCTGAGTGGTTTGGACATCCCATTTTCTCCCGGGAATTACCACGAGAATGCCTTCAGCCTGGAATATGATACCGGCAAAAGAAAAAGACTAAATGGATCTGCAGAAATCGGAATCGGGCAAAAATACCTAGGTAAGGAATTCAAGATTGAAGGAGAATTGAATTACAGGATTTCCAAATGGGGTGCTTTCGGTCTCAACATGTCTAATAAGAAACTCTACAATTTCCCTGAAGAGTATGGCGAGGCCAATCTTTTCCTGCTGGGTCCCCGTGCAGAAATTTCCTTTTCCAGGGATATATTCTGGACTACATTCCTACAATACAATACACAAAAGGAAAACTTCAACCTGAATACTCGTTTCCAATGGAGGATCGCCCCTATGTCGGATTTATATTTTGTTATAACCAATAATTATTTCACGGATCCCTTTTCAACCCGGAATTGGACTTTTGTTTTGAAAGCTAATTATTGGTTCGATTTTTAAAAGATTCTACTTCCTATCCAAAGGGTAAACCATTTGCTTCAGTTCCGGTTTTCCTACCATGACGATTTCCCCCCGTACACCACTTTTTTCTTCTACAACAATACCTTCCCATTTTTCACCACAATCATTTTCCAATACAGCAGATTGCCCTAAAATCAAGCGGCCTTTGGGTTTGATAATAACCTTTCCTCCCTTAGGCAAGGATACCCGGCATTCTATGGTAAGTTCTGCATTGTTTTCTATAATCAGATGTCCGGTGAGGTCTTTGGCCCCTCCCCAAACCTGTGCCTTGGAAATTCTTACATTCTTGGTTTCGTCCAAATCACACCAGTTCTTAACCAACAGCTTTCGCTGATTGGATTCTTTCCTGGAAAAATTCTTATGGATAATGCCCAACTGACAAGGCGTCCAGGCATCCCTATATGTATTGTAATCCATAAAATTATTTGAAACCTTATCGCATGGAGGAGCACCGAAATTCCAACAATTGGGGTGTGACGGAGTGTCGTCACATCTATCATTCCTCACCCATGAATGTCCCAATCCGAGTACATGGCCTATTTCATGATTCAGCAACCCTCTCTGATACCATTCCCGTAAGGGATATTCCGGTGGGTTGGTCCCCGGTACTGCCTTATTATAATCCGTATAAAGTCCTAGTAGTTTAATCCAGGTCCCCATTGCAATTCCTGTGGCATTCTTACTATATCTAGGAGATTTCAGGCTATCCTTATGATGTTCCATCAGAAATACATTAAGTACTTCATCTTTGCCGACCAGATATTTCTCCAAGGTCTTCCTATCATAATTATTCTTGTTTCCTCCTGTACTAACCATAAAATAATGCTCATCCGAACGATGAAAATAAATACCATCATCTCCCTTGACTTCCGGATTAGGTGTAAGTACATATTGATAACGCTGAGGAAGAACCGGGATGTCATTATTCGCAGGGAGGTACATTTTGGCATTTCCTCCGTTGAGGGTATTATTACATTGGAAGATTAGGTTCTTAACATATTCCCGACCTAGTTTTTCATCAAAATTTCCGGTGCCATCTGCCCTCTGCATGATATGGAAATTGACTTTAATCATCCTTGTCGGAGATAAATTAGGTTGTCGGACTATGGGGACATAATTTTCCCATTTTTTGCAACCACTGATTGTATTACCGGCAACGGCCTCCTTCTTCACTTGGGATTCCTTTACAAAATCCGTATTTTTTTTTGAGCAGGAAATGTAGGGGATTAGAAATATCAGGAATACTAAGTAATAATAATTCATGGTATGATTTGTCATTTAATTTCCAATTTTCAAGGAAAGGGATGGCCAATTGTATCAATTTGCTTTTCCTTTCATGCCTAATTATCAGAAAAGTAACTTAATTTTGCAATCCGACTCCGAACAAAAGTACTTCTTAATTGAAGACTCATTGTTCATAACAAAGTAACAAAGCATTTATACAAAAGTCATTGATATGAAAAAACAATTTTTCTTTCTCATCACCTTATCCCTTTTTATTCTTTCCTGTCAACCCGACAGTGGACTTGCCGGTGAAATTACAAAATTGGAAAAAAGTATGGATGAGGCTCCTAGTGCTGAAAAAATCAAGGACCTTATCAATAAATACAACACATACGTCAACGAAAACCCGGAAGATAATGAATGGAACGGTCGTTATCTTTATAGGGCTGCTTCCTGTCAACTCCAAACCAATAATGTGAGTGGAGCCATCCAATCCTTGGGGAAAGCAGTGAAGAATCATGGCAGTTCGAGTGCCACGCCCAATAGTCTTTATCTCCTGGCAGAAACCTATAAGAACAAATTCAGACAGGTCGATCAGGCGAACTTGTATTACCAAGGACTAACAGAAGCATTTCCAGGAAACGAATACGCAGAAAAGGCCAAGACCCAATTAAAAGGAGCCGGCGGATCGATGGCAGATCGTATAGAAGAATTGAAGCAGGACATCTATATGGATTCCACACAAACGAGAGTTAATCCGAATAAGGCTAGAAAACTTGTGGACTTGCATTTACTTCACGCCAGCCTTCTTCCGGATAGTCCGAAATCCCCACAATTTCTTTATGACACATATGAAATTGCCAATTCGGTAAGAATGTTTCGTGAAGCGGCTACAGCAACTGAAAAATTATATAAGGACTACCCGGAACATTCCAAAGCTCCTACGGCAATGTTCCTTACGGGATACCTTTATGAAAACGAGTTGAGGGATTTGGATAAGGCCAAGGATATATATTCGGATTTTATAACTAAATATCCGGACAATGAGTTTACGAAATCTGCACAATTCGCATTAGACAATCTGGGTAAACCTGCCGATCAATTGTTGGAGGAACTCAGAAAGAAGAGCGAAGGACAGAATTAATACGGATACTTGAAAGAAGGCTTACAGTATAATTTTTACGGAACCGAAGCTTCTGCTTCGGAAGTCGGTTTATTTCTCCAACACATTATCAGGAGTAATGAGTTATCCGAACAAGCCCATAAACGGAAAACCCCTGTGTGCATTTGGGGTTTTCATGGAATCGGCAAGACGGAGCTGGTTGAAAGTTTTGCCAAAGACAATGGTTTCGGATGGTCTTATATCGCTCCGGCACAATTCGAAGAGATGGGTGATTTATTGGGTATGCCTACAATATCCAATGGAAAAACCGTTTTTGTTCCCCCGGAATGGGTTCCACAGCACAAAGGCCCGGGTATTCTTCTAATAGATGACGTAAACCGGGCGGATGATCGAATTCTACGGGGCATCATGCAATTGCTACAACATGGCCGACTCAGCAGTTGGGCGTTGCCGGAAGGTTGGCACATCGTCTTAACGGCTAATCCGGATGGGGGAGACTATTCCGTTACTCCGATGGATGATGCCATGCTTACCCGTATGATGCATATCACCATGCGTTTCGATGTAAAGGAATGGGCCAAGTGGGCTGAAAAATCAAAAGTGGATGAAAGGGGTATCAATTTCGTTTTGACCTATCCTGAAATCATTAATTCGGGTGAACGTTCCACTCCTCGTTCCTTGGTTCATTTTTTCCAAAGTATCGAACACATTGAAGACTTGGAAAAAGAAATCGGCATGGTCAATATTTTGGCAGATTCCTGCTTGGACAAAGCAACCGCAACGGCATTCATTACTTTCATAAATGACAAACTCGGTCAGATACCTTCCCCTTCTTCTATTGTCCAAGCGGAAGATTTTGAAAGTGAAATCCTTGTCCCTCTCAGGGAAATGACCCATCAGGAAACATTGAGGATAGATTTGCTTTCTACCCTAGGTACACGATTGGTCAATTACCTGATACAACATGACATCCAACCCGATTCAACACAATTGGGGAATATCAAGTCCTTCCTCAAAATAGATTTCATCCCCAATGATTTGAGATTTGGGATGGCTCGTGAGTTGATGGATGGAAACGAAAGTCTTCAGGCCATCATGTCCGATCCGGAATTGGGGAATTTATTGTTAGAAAATATGTAAGGAAATTACTTCTTCATTATCTTTTCTGTCAGAACTACTTTTGCGGTATTGACTTTTATAAAATAGGTTCCGACATTCCAGTGGGAAGCATCAATCGAAATGATATTTTCATTCCCTGATTGAATTTCCAAAATCGATTTCCCGGTGATGTCAAATATTTCCAAATTTTCAAAATCTCCATCATCCAAACGGACATTGAAAAAATCTCCGGAAGGATTGGGAAACACATCTAACCTTGGATGATCTTCCAAGACATTTTTCACCGGAACCACATCTGCCGGCAATTCAAATTGCTTGAAAAACTCCCATATGACTTCATTAGCAGAAAAATCCCGGTTGGTCGGTCCGAGATTGTTGATGTCTATAAGACCACTTGGCCAAGTGTGTCCTCCATCCGTTATTTTATAAAATTCAACTTTCGTATTCCCATCACAATCTACATATTCGTATAATTCTGCCGTACAATTATCTGTCGTATCCAAGTCAGGAATGTCGATAACGGTTGCATTCGCAGCACATCCGTTATGAGTCACCCACCAATCTACAAGAGGCTCGATTGGACTACCCAAAGCAAACCCCGAATAAGGTACGGTCGGATCCGCCGTTCCATGAATTTGCATAACAGGTATTGGTCGAGACGGATTACATTGGTTCAATTGATTAGGAACCATACTCCCTGTAACCGAAGCAATGGCCGCAATCCTATCAGTCAATTCACAAGCTAATTTGTAACTCATATATCCGCCATTCGACATTCCCGTAGAATATACCCTTCTCAAATTGACATCATAAACCGCATGGAAAATACTAATCAATGCATCCAAGAAGCCTACATCATCCGCAACAGAATTCCCAAATCCTACATTCCATGATTCGTTGATACCATCCGGATGACAAACGATGAAACTTTCAGCTTCCGCCAATGCATTCATATTGGTATAAAGTTCTTGCTGAACCGCATTAGAAGTATAACCGTGCAAATTAAAAACCAAAGGCAACTGGGTCATTCCTGCTTCATACCCGGAAGGAAGGTATAAACGATAGGAGCGAGTCACCCCGTTATGTTCGAGTTCTCCCACAAGCGTTTGTTGCGAAAAAGCAACCTGGAAAATAATGAGCGATAAAATGGAGGTGTACACATATTTCATAAGTCGAATGTTTTTCTATTATTTTCAATTTGTCGTTAATTAGCTTTAAGATATGAATATTAATAAAAAATAAAAGTTCTATTGGTGACAGTATGGTTATTAGATGTTATCACGAAAAATTCCTCAGTTGTCTTAGATGAAAAACATGTCGTGATAACATCTATTGTCATTGAAGTAATTTATGAAAAAGCTAATAACAGGGTTTCTAGTTGTAATTCCTTTTCTGCTTTCGGGTCAGCTCTGGAGGGATATTGAATTTATCGCCAGTCCGGAAAATGAGTCATTGGTAGGATTGGAATATCTGCCCAATGGAGGGTTGGTGGCCTCAGGGGTCTATTCTTCCGGATTGGATATGGGAGGAATACTTCTCGAATCAATGGGTGCTGAAGATATTTATGCCGTTTTATTCGACCATTCAGGGCAGGCGACCAATTCATTTTCCCTAGGAGGGGGAAATGAGGAAACCCTTATCGGAATGGCCACTACCGCATCTTCCGACATTGCATTTTTCGGTGGTTATTTCTCTTCAACCTTATTGGATACCACATCCCTAACTCCTTCCTTTAGCAACCAAGGACTGTTCCTCTGCCTTTCGGATACCTTAGGAAATGTCAAATGGGCCCGGACTATCGAAGGTCGCTTATTGAATGTGGGAGGTGATATCGCTACGGATGAATCAGGAAACATCTATATCTGTGGATATTTTTCGGATACTTTGAAAATCGGAAACGAAGTACTTGCCGGAAAAAGTGACGAGGGGGATATGTTTGTTGCCCGATTCAATTCCATAGGGGAACTGATTTGGATGGAAAGAGCCGGACTGGAAGGAATTACCCGTGCTAGGGATATTGCACTTGATGAAGATGGAAATATTATCATTGGGGGGACATTCAAGGGGAAAGCATCATTTTCTTCAGATACCTTAATGACCAACACTGCCACCCATGATGTGTTTGTGTGCAAGCTCAATCCTTCCGGAGTATTTTTGTGGGGGAAGAAACTAGGAGGTGTTTGGGAAAAGGAATTCGGAGGTCTGGCATTAGATGGCCAACAGATTTTCCTTACAGGCAATTATGTGGGTGTCATGTCTGACAACGAGGGTTGGAGCATCCAAACGGAGGGCTTCAACCAGGCCGCATATCTTATCGGTTTGGAACCAAGCGGAAATTTGGCTTTCGGATATTCCTTTGGAGGTACAGATGATGATTTCCCTACCGACATTGCTATCCGTGATGGTAAAATCGCCCTGACCGGTTATTTCAACGGTACAACGAATTGGTCCGGCTGGGTAATGGAATCCCAGGGGAATTTCAATTCTTTTCTGGCATTGTTTGATCTTTCCGGCAATATTATCAATCTGAATCCTATTCATGGAAATGATTTCACCATAGGGAAAAGAGTCCGGTTCAAGCCTGATGGGGACATATGTCTTGGTGGTGATTTCAGGGGAAACCTGATTTTGGATGAGGGGATATTCCCAAGCGATGGAGACTACGATGTTTTCCTAATAAAGCCCGACAGAACAGTTCCTATAAAAAATACCCATGACATTCCAAGATGGAATATTTATCCCAATCCTGTAAAGGATATAATCATTATTGAACATACCCAAGAGGTAGAGTTTTCCATTGTTAATAGTGAAGGGAAAAAAATAATGCATATTAGCAATGGAGAAAATAATGTTAGCCAATTGGAAACAGGGTGGTATTTCATTTCACAGCCTACTTCAGTGGTTTCAAAATTTTTCAAGTTATAATATCCAAAACCGCTTCGGCCAATGATTCTATCGTAGGTTTTTGGGCAACCCTAACCTCAATAGCCACCCATTCGGATATTTTCTTAGCGGTTGTCGATCCTATCGCAATGATTTTTTCTCCCCGATAGGGGTATTTTTCAAAAAAAGCTTCTGCATTCATCGGGCTGGTGAAGACCAATATATCCGCATTAGGATTTTCGAAATCCGTCAATTTCGAATTATCATATACTACCAAATCCACCACATCGACCCTATGGCTTATTAACTTTTGAATAGATTTTTTGGATTGTTTTGCCCGAGGGAACAGGATCCGTTTCCCTTCAGCCAATGGCAGAAATCCGGAAGCTACCTGCAAGGGGTTACCGGAACCGATAAAGCTTGGATGGTGTCCCAAGTGTTTGAGATAGGAGGCCGTTCCTTCCCCCATACAGGCCCATTCCATTTTATTCGGGTTGTTTTTCAATCCTTCAAAAAAATACTTGACGGCATTCCTGCTATAGAAGAAGGCGACATCGGCATCCGGCACATCTCTAAAAGATACAGGGGTGAGATGTATCAAAGAATAGGATACGATATGTGCCGTACCCCTAAGGGATTGTGTAAAACAATCATCTTCTTTTAATTCCCGACTTATGTAAACGATTGGAAACAAGTAAAAATTCTTGATTGAAAAAATAAAAGCATACGAATCTCATTGCTTTTTCAATCACAATTTAAAAACAACTTTAATTTATCTTGCCCGTGGTTAAAAAAATCACCTTCTACTTCCTGTAGAAAGTTTAGACGCTATAAGCATTCCTCCTCCAAAAAGGAATACCAAAGCCATTACTACTAATACCAACATCTAATCAGTTTTTATTGCCTTAAAAAAAATGGATAATAGGATATCCGTTTGTGTTTTTTTGGAAAGGGAAATCTATAAATTTCAAATGGGAATGGGTAGTAACGAATTCAATGTCCATCCGTTAAATCCAAATATATCAAATAAATTGATGATATACAAAATAAACAACCATTCGATTATTAATTTAAATAATAAAAAGATTGCCTCTTCTCTAAATTATCTATTTCAATTTTAATGCCGGCTATTCCAATAAGATACTACAGCTACTTTTTTCCCATAAATAATAGAAAATACAACTACAAAAACTGATACAAATACTTCATAATATATCTATTCAGTCTTTCCTTCCCTGTTCTTTTTTCTAGATAAACCGTAGGTTCAAAAAGCATCATTACATGAAAACGGCTTTTTGCAAACAAAAAAAACATGTCACATTTTCCACTTCTGCTGATTTGATTTGAATGTTGATCTGATTTAAAATGCATTCGTTTATGAGTATTTCCCATAGAACAAACAAACATTAATCATATTATAAATACTATTACCATGAGAAAATCGAATTTAAAATCCAAAAACTGGAAATTGATTTCCACTAATGAAATGTCAAACATCAAAGGAAGAGGATGGGGTTCAGGAGCAAAGGGCGAGTATAAGAACTGCCCTCCTCCCTATGAGCCCGGGGGCAAGCAGGATGACAAGGAATGATTGTTTTGAGGTGTTGTTGCTTGGATGATTCATCCACTCAACAACACCAGTGTTTTTCAACGACTCATTTGAAGTCTGCATGATTGATGATTCTGTCAATCCCATCCTTCCAGCATTCTACCTTCAGCATTGCATCCTTGTGTAAAATTCATAACAAAGTTCCTTGCGAACCATTGATTAAATCAATTAGTAGTGCCCTGTATCAAAAGCCCTGAGGCATTTGATGTCACCCTGCAAAGCAATATCCTATCTTAGTGGATATCAACTCTCAATACCAAAATTTTTGCTTCTCGATCATTTTTAAGACCGCCGACTTCATGATCGAATAATAGATGTTATCACGGAAAATTGATTGTAGCCAACCGGTTCTTTTGAAAATATGCCTCCTGATACTTAGCTGAACTTTTCAATTAACACCCCCATTTTTCCCATTTGTGCATCTCGGATTGCTTCCATTATTTCTGTTTGAGTATTCATTACAAAAGGGCCGTAAGATGTTACTTTTTCATTGATAGGTTCACCCGATAAAAGGATGAATCTTGTATCTGCATTGGCTGAAATATCAATTCTATCGCCATCGTTGCCAAACCAAATAAGATCTTTTCCTTTTGCAGATGTCCCATTGATTTCTAAATCGCCATCCAACAAATAGATTAAGGTGTTATAATGATTGGGGATTTCGAAATCAATCGATCCTTGGGTATTTATTTTCCCACGCATTAAAAGCATGGGTGAAAAAGTTTTTGCAGGCCCTTTAATACCATTATATTCCCCTGCTACTATCTGGATCTTATAATCTCCTGATTCGATTATCGGCGTTTTTTCTTCTGTAAGCGGAAGGTAATAGGGGACATCCATCTTATGTTTTGATGGAGTATTCACCCAAAATTGAATGATTTCCTGTGTACCTCCTTTTAGTGCTAATTCTGCACTAGGACGTTCACTGTGAGTAATTCCTTTACCTGCATGCATCCATTGAGTGCCGCCCGCTTCAACAATCACATCGTTTCCAAAACTATCCTGATGTTGTACATCACCTTGAAAAACAAAAGTAACCGGGGAAAAGCCACGATGCGGATGTCCACCGATGCCTACCTCTTGTTGTTTCTGATTACCTTTCAATTCCCATTCCGCATGGTGTATTAATAAAAACGGATCCAACTGTCCCATTAATTTATTAGGTAAGGGCTGGTCTATTATATGTCCGCCCATATTTACTTTTTGAGAAGCAATAACTTGCTTGATGGATTTATTTTTCATTATTCAAGTTTTGTTCGATTTTCCTATCAGGAATAAGCCACAGGGTTAAAACAATAATATAACAGAATACCCCTAACCAAGGATGTGTGAAACTCAGTGCAACTCCAAGAATATATAGAACTAATGAGAATATTCCTTTTTTACTCCCCTCCTTTACTTTCCTTAATGCGAAATCATCATGATGATTTTGGATAATTGCTTTCTGAAGGATATGATATGCAATGGCACTCATCAATAAAATAATTCCGTAGAATGCTGCCGGTAATGATTCAACATGATTTTCGCCAACCCAAGAAGTAGCAAAAGGAATTAAAGACAACCAAAAAAGCAAATGCAAATTTGCCCAAAGGATTTTTCCATTTACTTGCTCTGTTATTTGCAATAAATGATGGTGGTTGCTCCAATACGCCCCTACATAAATAAAACTAATAAGGTAACTGATGAATACAGGAACAATAGGAAGCAATGCATTCAGGGTAGTATCGTGAGGTGCTTCCATTTCCAAAACCATAATCGTAATGATGATAGCAAGAACCCCGTCGCTGAATGCCTCCAACCTACCACTATCCATTTAATGCCTCTTTAAATTCTCCTATACTTTCTATCAATTCCCCTAAGTGGTCACCTGTTAATTCCCCCTCTTTAAAATAATCATAAAAGGAAGGAAGTGCAAAAGATGCAGCTATTGTTGCCCCTTGGTATGGCAAAGAATGAATCAGGTATTTCAGGTTGGTCGAACCTCCTCTTGCTCCGGGAGACGTACTCATTAAAAAAGTAGGTTTTTTATCAAAAACATTTTCTCCTCTTCTGCTTAACC
>JAHDFN010000303.1 GCA_020628145.1 Saprospiraceae bacterium
AGGTGAACAAACACCACGCACGGCAACTGGTTTTGTTTTTTGTCCTGTACTTAGTTATATTTTATTGAATTTTTTAAAGGCAGTACGGTTGTCGTAATTGTATCGTAGGATATAGAATCCCGACTCCAGATGAGAAATGTCGATTTTTCTGATGAGTTGGCCTATGGCATTTTCTTCCGAATGTACCTGCCGACCCGTCATGTCAAAAATAGAGATGGTGCAATCCTTGTTCTTTATCGATTCATCAACTTCGATATTCAGAACACCTTTACATGGATTAGGATACATGGTTATAATCGTGTTAGAGCTGATTTCCAGACTGCGGGTGCCAAGCTCGGTGATTCTTCCATCCAAATCGATTTGGGATAATTTATAATAAGTCGTACCCATTGGTAACTTAGGGTCGATGAAATCATAGCTCAATGGAGTACTGCTGTTACTCCTTCCTTCTTCAGTATGCAATTCCATGAAATTAATGCCATCATCACTTTTACTAAGGATGAATCGGGCATTGTTGTACTCCGAAGAGGTCTCCCACCGGATATGGGCATCCTTACCTACCCGCCTTACATTGAACGTTGAAAGTTCAACAGGCAGTGGAATAGGAGGATCGGCCTTGTCCGATGAAAGAAGTTCCACTCTTCTGCTAGAATTGTATAGTACGGTTCTCATTCTTGCTTTTTGGTCATGGGTGAAAATATTCATACAGTTGTCATAGGTATAATCCATGTAGTTCCTAACCATGTCCAATGTCCCACAGGATTGGTGTGTGGTCGGACAACCATAGTTGGCTCCGTCGGAAACAGGAGTGTCGTTACAGTAGTCGTCAACCGAACAATCACCGTCTCCCCAAATATGGCGTAATCCAAGGAAATGGCCTAACTCATGGGTTAGGGTTCTACCCAAGCCATAAGGTGAGTAAGCTCCTGTAGCATTGGGGTTTGGGCGTTCTGTGCTTCCTATGGCTCTGTATTCTATGGCTAGACCATCGGTTGAGGCGGTACCGTTCAAGTTCACACCTTCCAATGTCGTGCCGCTGATGTCGGGGAATTGCCCGAACCCTAAAATGCCGGATAATTTACAGACCCAGATATTGAGATAGTCATTGGGATTCCATTGGGTGGCAGGTTTTATAGTGTTGTTGATAAATGACTTGGAATAAGAAGTGGTGGTCGTGGAAAACCCATAATCTCCTGAATGGATACGATTGATACCGGGTTCATCCAATATATTGTAATCGGAATCATAGGTAGCCGGACGCAACTCTATGCGGGTGTCCGCTCCTCTGCTATCTGCGTTGTGACCACTGGTACCCAGGGTTTTTCTTAAGTCGTTATTCGCTTGTTCCAATTGGGCTTCTATGAAATCGGATGAAAGGTTCGTTCCTGTACCTACAGCCTCTCCAAAATGGATGATATGGAAAATTACAGGAATAGTAAGGATTTCATCTGTTCGGTTTCCTTCGGAAAGTTCTTCTTTTTTCCTTTTGATCCATGATTCGAAATGATGATGTTCTTCGTGGTCACCTCCGGAAAAACCACATCTGAAATGTTCGTCCATTTCTTGTGTTGTTGTTGTGATTTCGGCTTCCGCAATGGATTGTGTGGCCTGCTGCCCCCATGTAACCGTAACGTTTAGCAATAGAAATAAGGGTAAGGTAAATACCTTCATAGTCCAATGTTTTTGCATGTAGGATATCACCCATCCTACAGAATCGTAAAATGAAAAAAGGGAAAGATTAGTTATTTAAAAATGCCAATTCTGAAAAAATGGGGGGATGAATTGGAGAAATAAGGATATAGCCGGGGAGGTTGTGATTTTGTGCTAATCCAAAGGTAAGAACTGAAATCCGAAAAGAAAAATGGGTTTTTATTCAACAAAAACCACGCCGTAAAATCTTAAAAATGGAGATGTTTTATGTTTATTTCACCATTGGAATACCTGTGTTTTTTATTGCATATGAAAATGGAATTTCTACAATGGAATATATATGATTTGAAATAGTAATGTAGAAGATAAATTTTTTGAATGGATCTCAGAAAGGGTGTTTTAAGAGATGATTTTTTTTAGGATTTTTAAAAAATAATTTCCTTAAGTGCTGATAAATGATGGATTTCGTATTTGGGAGTGAATTGGGTTTCATTTTTTTCCTTGGATAAATTATACCAACAAGTAGATAATCCGTAATTCAATCCCCCTTGTATATCGGAACGAAGGCTGTCGCCGACAACCAATGTTTGTTCTTTACTGATAAATGGAGATATACCGAAGGTATGATCGAAGAAGGCAGCTTGGGGTTTTGCCACTCCGATTTCATCAGAAACCGTGATCGAGTCAAAGTAATGGATGATATTCAAGGCTTTGAGCCTAGGGCGTTGTACTTCCTTGAGTCCATTAGTAATGATACCCATCCTGACTCGCTTGTGCAAGAGATTCAATAATTCCGAAGCCCCCTCCAATAATGTCGTATAGCTGATAAGATAGTTGAGGTAGGATGCATTGGCTTCCGATGGGTCGATGTGCCGGATATCTGTTTTTAAAAAAAAATCCCTGAATCTTTTTGAACGCAATTCAACAGCGGATAGATGTCCCTGCTCAAATGACTTCCAAACTTCAAAATTGATTTGTTGATATATCGGATACAATTCATCCGCATGGGAAATGCCATAGGATTCCAATAGGGAGCGGAAGGATTTCAGCGAAGCTTCTTTGAAATCGACGAGGGTATTGTCCAAATCGAAAAGTATCCAATCGTATTTCATATCATTTCCTTACATGCACGATACAAGTCCTTCCAGTCCTTCCTTTCCTTGACAACGGTTTCCAGATATTCATTCCAAACATTCATGTCCTGTATGGGATCCTTGATAATGGCACCCGTAATTCCTGCGGCCAAATCATGGGCCTTTAAGGAACCATCTCCGAAATGAGCTGCCAGGGCCTGCCCTGAATTGATAACGGAAATGGCTTCGGCCGTACTCAATGTAGAAGAAGGCGATTTGAGTTTGGTCCTTCCATCCTCGGTCCTCCCCTGTCTTAGTTCCCTGAAAATCGTTACCAATCGTTTGATCTCCTTCACCGGAGGGGCATCTGCCGGTAATTCGAGTGTCCGTCCTATCTTATCGACACGGGTTTTTACAATTTTCACTTCTTCTTCCAATGAATCCGGGAGAGGAAGGACGACGGTATTGAACCGCCGCCTTAAAGCACTGGATAGGTCATTAACCCCTTTGTCCCGATCATTCGCCGTAGCTATGACATTGAATCCCTTCTGGGCTTGTACTTCGCTCCCTAATTCGGGAATGGGTAATATCTTTTCAGATAACAAGGTGATTAAGGTATCTTGGACATCAGAGGGGATTCGGGTCAATTCCTCAATCCGGGCAATCATACCCTGCTGCATGGCATACATGATTGGACTTGGAGTCAATGCTTCCTCACTCGGCCCCTTAGACAATAGGTGTGCATAATTCCAACCATATCGCATAGAATCTTCACTCATTCCGGCAGTTCCTTGTACAAGCAAAGTCGAATTGCCCGAAATGGCAGCCGATAAATGTTCGGCTACCCATGTTTTCCCGGTGCCGGGTATGCCTATGAGCAACAATGCCCTATCGGTAGCAAGTGTAGCGACAGCTACTTCGATGAGACGGCGGTTCCCAAAATATTTGGGTTCGATTTCAAAACCGTTTTCCAATTGCCCTCCTAGTAGATAGGTGACAATGGCCCAAGGAGACAATTGCCATCCAGTGGGTTTGTGACGATCATCCACACGCTTGAGCTCATCCAGCTCTTGTTTGTATGCCTGTTCCGCATGAAGGCGGAGAATCTGTTCTTTTTTTTGAGCCATGCCAATCAGTATATATTATGGTCGGACAGTAATAGATGTTATCATGAAATGTTTTTTATGTAAGACAACTGAGGAATTTTGGAAATAGGCAAGGCATTCG
>JAHDFN010000044.1:0-2738 GCA_020628145.1 Saprospiraceae bacterium
GACAGGATATTTTTTGCCTGCCACAATGTTTTTCATTATTTATATAAATTAATCCTCCCTATCCATCAATATAATTTCTACCACTACCCTCCCATAGACCAGCCACTCAACTTCAAATATCTGATTTCACCCATTGCTTTAATCGGTCTTTGCTACCTGATTTATCAAATGGGAAAAAAACACAGATTTTTATCTTTCGGATTTTTATTTTTTTTCATTTCCATCTCGACAATGTTACAAATAATTCCGGCAGGAAGTGCCATAATTGCTGAAAGATATACATATCTTCCATACATAGGCCTCTATTTTGTTTTAGGACACTTCTCCTATATTTTATTCGAAAAAAACAAATCAAGTATAGCCATACCTCTTATTATCATTTCACTTTTAGCATTCAAAAGTTTTACCAGAATCGAAGTATGGAAAAATGATGAAACATTATGGTCTAATCTAATTCAAAAGAAGCCGGACGCCAGAAATGCCTATTCGAATTTAGGCTTATACTATTTAAGACAAAATAAATATCAAAAAGCATTATCCAACCTGAATATGGCTTTAGAGATATCCCCTGACTACCATTTTGCCATTGCGAAAAGAGCTACCGCATTATTTCATTTAGGAGACATCAAAGGTTCCATTTCAGCATATACAAAGGCAATAGAAATATCACCCGGCGATTATGAATCGTACAATCTCCGAGGAGCGGCTTATTTTGAAAACGGGGATTTGGAAAATGCCTTATCCGATTACAACAAGGGAATTTCATTAGAAAAAAATTTCAGCACGCTCTACCTGAACAGAGGAGTCCTATATGCTTCTCAAAAAAAGTATCAAAAAGCCTTAGACGATTTTAATTTTTCCGAAACCTTAGAACCTTATAATTCCGATTTGTTCTACAATAGAGGTATTTGTTACTTGAACATGGGAAAGATCAAACAATCAATTTCCGATTTAGACAAAGCCATTTCATACAATCCAAAAAACGGAAAATATTATCAGATGAGAGCATATGCTTTTAAGTTCAATGAAGAAAATCAAAAAGCAATAGGGGATGTCAAAAAGGCCATGGAATTCGGAATACAATTCAATGAAAGTTTTCTTTACGACTTAGAATACCCAGTCGAAGTTCATCAATAAGGAAAAATGTTTTTTTATTTTTTCTTTCACTTCATTCAAATCCGTTTTATCCACACCCAATTCCTTGGATAGGGACGTAACGGATTTATCCTTATCTGTAATGCCGCAGGGAATAATATGCCCGAACATATCCAAATCAGTATTGACATTAAATGCAAAACCATGCATGGTTACCCATCGGCTCAAATGAATTCCGACAGCACAGATTTTTCTTTTCGGATGCCCATCCAACCAGACACCGGACATACCTTCTATCCTTCCGCCTTCAATTCCATATTCTTTCAAAACACGAATAATCGTTTCTTCAATCGTTCGGACATAACGATGTATGTCATTATAAAAAAGATCTAAATCCAAAATAGGATAACCGACAATCTGCCCCGGCCCATGATAGGTAATATCCCCTCCCCTATTAATTGGGAAAAAATCAATCTCATTTTCGGATAATTCTCTTTCATTCAACAAAAGGTTTTCTTTAGCTCCACTTTTACCTAGAGTATATACATGGGGATGTTCGCAGAAAATAAAATAATTCTTTTGTTTTTTCAGAGGCGTATTTTCAGGAATTTCCTTATTGTGTTTTTTTATTGCTTTTAATTCATCATGAAGTTCTGTTTGATAAATCCAAACTTCCTGATATGAACGCAATCCAATATCCAAGCACTTAACCTTCGGTTTCATTCTTATTTATCCCTTTAGAATCTTAGTGGTTAATGCTGTCAAATCCAAACCGTCGAAACGGCCCGAACTCATGAATAATAAATTCGAATTGCCATAATATTTCACACCTAATTTCCGGAATAAATCATCCTTGTCCGTCACTACGGTTAAATTGGGATGATTAAAATGTGCCGCTAATTCCTCGGGTTTGAAATGAGGTAGTTTTTTCATAGCCAATGTGTGTTCAGAATAAAAAACAAATGCTTCATCTGCTTTTTCCAGTGTCCCTCGATATTCCGGATGGAAATCCTTATTCAAAGAACTATAAGTATGCAGTTCAACACAAGCGATTAATTTCCGATCAGGGTGAAGGGATTTTACCGCTTCCGTTGTTGCCTTTACTTTTGATGGAGCATGAGCAAAATCAGAAAAAATATCGGTAGAATCATTTCCTGCCAAATGTTGTAATCTTTTTGCAGCACCCTTGAAATTTGAAATTGATTTTACAAAATCTTCATCACCTATTCCCAATTCTTTGCAGACACGCCAAGCGGCTTTTATATTTTCCAAATTGTGTTTTCCGAAAACCCTTAAAGGAAATTCTCCGAAACCGGTCATTAAAATTGTTTTTCCATTTTCTACCCTATATTTCGGAGCAGTATATAATTGAGCATCGCAATAATGCTCTTTCTCCAAAATCAATTCCCTCAAATTCTCATCCCAACCATAATAAAACAATTTTGTCGCATCCCGCATTCCCTGAATAAAATTCCTAAACTGATTTACATATCCCCTGAAAGTCGGAAATACATTGATATGATCCCAGGCAATGCCGGTCAATACGGCTATGTGTGGTTTGTAATGCAAAAATTTAGGCCGTTTATCAATCGGAGAAGATAAATACTCATCACCTTCCAAAACGATAATCGGAGCATCACTCA
>JAHDFN010000044.1:2748-23811 GCA_020628145.1 Saprospiraceae bacterium
GAATCCCTCCAATTGAGCACCGACCAGATAATCGAAATCCAAACCCTGTTCTTTCAAAACATGCATAATCATGGAGGTCGTAGTCGTTTTTCCATGGCTACCTCCTACAACGACCCTCTTTTTATTTTTGGAATGATTATAAATGAATTCAGGAAAAGAATAAACGGGAATGTTCAGCTTTTTAGCCTGCCTTAATTCCATGTTGTCTTCCCGGGCATGCATACCCAATATGACGGCATCCAGTTCCTTGGTGATCTTTTCATTAGGATACCAGCCCATGAATTCCGGTAACAAGCCGTTTTCCGCCAATCGTGAACGGGACGGATCATAAATCTCGTCATCCGATCCGGTAACGGTATGACCTTTGCGTTTGAGTTCTATGGCAAGGTTGTGCATTATAGCTCCCCCAATGGCAATTAAATGTATTTTCATTTCGATATGATAATGGAAGATTATCCTTTAATTGTTAAAACAAGGTTAAATGTAGGGAAGTTTTTACAATTCTGTAATAAGTATAAAATCACATGCGTTTGAATGCCAAACGAAAAAACTATAGCATATCGATTCTATTTACTTAATATTCATGGGGTTTTGTACCTGGTTTTCTGAAACAACTTGGGTAAAACACCGTTAATTAGATTGTCAAGCATTAATAAATTCATTACTTTTGCATAAAATTCGGAATCATGAAGAAAAGTATCAAAAAATCGATTTATGCCTTCGCTCTCATTGCTGCATTCGGAGTAGCACTTACTTCATGCAATAGAGGCATGGGTTGTCCTACTTTTTCGTTGGACACAGCTATCACAAAGATGATACACACGGTAGATAGTCCTACTATCGACTAAACCTACGGGTACATGTTAAAAAAACGCCTACCGGAATCCTGATTCCCATAGGCGTTTTTTTATATATTCAATTGAAAACCTCTATTAGCCTTACATGTATATCTATTAAAAAAATGTCACTTTAGGCAACATTTCCCTGAGGGCATTCTTGGTCATTTCTGAAATCAACGTTCCTGATAGGTTCAGATATTTCAGATGCTTCAAATCACTGAAATTATCCGGTAAAGTCCTTACTTTCGCTCCTTGGATATCCAGATATTGGATATTGGGTAATTTAACAGCCAAATCCCAAGGAATGCTCTCAAATTGCCAACTGGCCATAACAAGCGTCTGTATATTTTCGAATTCAAATACCTCTTTAGGAAATTCACCCAGTTTATCATCGGTATAGGATACATAAAGTTTCCTGACCTCACCTCTTTCCACCCATTTTTCCTCTCTTTTATACTCTCCTTCCTCCACAATATATTGATACAATCTGATTTGCCCCTCCTCGTTCAGATTTCCTACATCATCAGGATTCAAAAGATAATAATCGGGAGAGATCTTCATCTCTTCATCAGAAAGCAGAATTCCTTTTTCAGCCAGATCCTGGGCAAAGATCGAAGAGGATAACAGGCCTAAAACGGTAAAACAATAGATGAATTTCATTTCGCTTTTTTACTTCAATTAACGAGAAGTGCATCCAAAGGTAATAAAAATCAGGCATTTATCATGCAAAACACTATCTTGGCCTCCCATTATAAGGTCAAAATGTTATGGATTCAAATGCTAATCCCGGATTGAGTTTCTGGGAAAGGGAGACATTTTTCAAGGAAGTCGATTATGTCATTATCGGCAGTGGAATAGTCGGTTTAAATGCGGCCATCCATATGAAGGAAAGAGTTCCGAATGCCCATGTCATCATTCTGGAAAAAGGAATGTTACCCACCGGAGCCAGCACCCGGAATGCCGGTTTCGCCTGCTTCGGTAGTATTTCCGAGCTATTGGATGACTTGGAACATCTTCCGGAGAACGAAGTACTCGCTTTGGTGGAAAAACGATGGAAAGGTCTCCAAAGACTCCAACAATTGACCGGCGTTCAATTAAAATATGATGAATGTGGCGGCTATGAGCTTTTCACCCGGAGGGATATCGGTTCTTACATCCAATGTATGGAAGCCCTTGAATCCTTCAATGAAAAACTGGAGCCTATCATAGGGGAAAAGACCATTTATGAAAATGCAGATGATTGCATTTCCCATTTTGGGTTCCGAGGCGTGAATCATATAATTGTAAATAAGGCCGAAGGACATATCGATACGGGAGGAATGATGAAAGCCTTATTGGCTCAAGCCCATGAAAGAGGTGTCCATATCTATAATGGAGCCGATGTGGATTCTTTAGACGATGACGGACTTCATATTCATGTAGAATTAAGAGACGGAAGGAAAATCAAAGGTCGGAAATGTCTCATTGCCACCAATGGCTTCACCCATCGTTTGTTATCCTCCTTGGATTTGACCCCTGCCAGGAATCAGGTACTGATAACCCGGCCTATTCCGGATTTGAAAATAAAAGGTACTTTTCATTACGATAAAGGTTATTATTATTTTCGAAATGTAGGAAATAGAATCCTATTCGGTGGAGGTCGGAATTTATCTCCTAAAAATGAAGAAACGGATCAATTCGGCACGACTCCTCTCATCAGGAAAGGGCTGCTTAGAATGTTGGATGAAATCATACTTCCGAATACCACATATGAAATAGATATGTGGTGGAGTGGCATCCTAGGTGTCGGTCAAGTCAAAAAACCCATCATAAAATACATATCGGATAATCTGGCTGTTTCAGTAAGAATGGGGGGGATGGGTGTAGCTATTGGTTCCCTGGTGGGCATTGAAGGAGCAGATTTATTATTGAAGTGATTCGAATTAGTTTATATTTGAAAGAGATTTTTATCATCCAAAATCAAAACCATGAAAATAGTCAAAAGGATTCTGAAATTTATTTTATGGCTCATCCTCATCCCCATCCTTTATGTTGTTGCCTGCCTTATTCATGGTACATTGACCGATTTCCAGCCGGAAGAATCCATTGCCTTGAATATTGATAATGCAAATACTGTCCAAACCATTTCCGACAGTACTTTGTCCTTTATTATTTGGAATGTAGGTTATGGTGGACTCGGGGAAGAATCCGATTTTTTTTATGACAATGGCGGCTTTCTGACTTCCAATGGTAAAATGGTCAATCCGCCGAAAAAAAATGTTGAAAAGAACATAGCCGGTGCCGTAGATTTTTTAAAAAACAATCCGGCCGATTTTTATTTATTACAAGAAGTGGATTTCAAATCCAAACGGAGTTATAAAATCAATCAATATGAAAAATATGGAAAGATACTACCCGGATTTTCTTCTACCTTTTCTGTAAATTATAAAGCCCCACGGGTTCCACTTCCCGTTTTCGAACCGTGGAACGTGATGGGGAAAATGGAAAGTGGACTAGGCACTTATTCAAAATACACACCTACAAAAGCCACTCGCTACCAACTACCCGGAGATTATCCTTGGCCGGATCGTATTTTCCATTTGGATCGTTGTGCAGCTTTCCACAGATTCCCAATCCAGGGTGGGAAGGAATTAATTGTTGTCAACATCCATAATTCAGCTTATGACAAAGGGGGTACTTTGAAACAACAGCAAATGGATTATTTAAAAAACAAATTCCAAAAAGAATATCAAACCGGAAATTATCTGGTCATCGGCGGTGATTGGAATCAAAGGCCGGCAAAAGCCATCGCTTCTGAATTCGGAGGAGAAAGTCTTTCCAACCCTGAAGGCATGATAGTCCCTAATAATTATTTTTCGGATTGGCAATGGGTTTTCGATCCGGACACCCCTACGAACCGGGCCTTAAAAGATCCTTACAAAAAAGGAGAAAGCAGAATCAATCTGATTGATTTCTTTTTGGTTTCCCCTAATTTAAAAATCAATTCAGTGGAGGGAATCAATATGGATTTCAAATATTCGGATCATCAACCGGTTAAAATAGAAATAGCTTTTAATTAAATCATTCCTAAAATCAAAACCATGAACAATCGAATTTTATTTTATTTTTTCATTTCACTATTATTTCTTCAATTTTCCTGTGATACTGAAAAACCACCTGAACCTATAGATATAAAAGAATATTCCATAGACGACTTTTACAACAATATCAGAATAGGTGGAGGACGATGGTCTGAAGACGAAAATAAATTATTAGTCCATACCAATGAATCCGGCATATTCAATTTACAGGAAATAGATATTAATTCAGGAGAAAAAAAGAAAATCACCAACAGTGAGGTAGAATCTTTTTTCGCCGTCGATTATGTACCGGGCAGTAATGATATTTTATATTCTGCCGATAAGGGAGGGAATGAAATCGACCACATCTATTTATTAAAAGAGGATGGATCAACTACCGACTTGACCCCCGGCGAAGAGGAGAAAGCAAATTTCGCAGGTTGGTCGAAAGACAAAAAACACATGTATTTCATGTCGAATAAAAGAGACCCGAAATATTTCGACATGTACAAAATGGAAATAGGAAAATGGACCCCCGAAATGATTTATGAAAATAAAGACGGGCAGAATATTTCCGATATTTCATGGGATGAAAATATTATTGCCATTTCTAAAACCATTACTACGAGTAATAATAAATTATTCCTCCTGGATAAAAGAAATAATAAAAAAGTAGAAATTTCAGATCCGAATGAAAAAGGCAGCTATAGTGGACAAGGATTCAGTAAGGATGGAAAATATTTTTATTACACGACTAATAAAGGTAAGGAATTCACTTATTTGGTTCAGTACGATATAGAAAACGAAACCCGCACCACCCTATTCGAAACCAACTGGGATGTTATTTACAGCTATTTATCCGAAAATGAAAAATACCGTGTAACGGGTATTAACGAAGACGGAAAAAATGCATTGAAAATTTATGAATTATCTTCAGGGAAGGAAATCCCATTCCCTGAAATCGAGGGCGATGTTTTAGCCGTTTCCATTTCCGACAGTGAAGACAAAATGCGTTTATCCATAGGCTCTTCCAAATCTCCTAATAATATTTATTATTATAATTTAAAATCCAAAGAATTAAAAAGACTGACCGAATCATTAAATCCCGACATTAATCCCGAACATCTGGTAGATGCGGAAGTCGTCCGCTATCCTTCTTTTGACGGATTGGAAATTCCGGCTATTTATTACAAGCCAATCAATGCCTCTAAAGATAATAAAGTGCCTGCATTGGTTTGGGTACATGGCGGCCCGGGTGGTCAATCCCGTATCGGTTATTTTTCATTAATCCAATATTTAACCAATCATGGTTATGCGGTATTGGCTGTAAACAACAGGGGAAGCAGCGGTTATGGAAAAACATTTTATAAAATGGATGACCTTAATCATGGCGACAAGGATTTGAAAGATTGTATCTGGGGGAAAAAATGGTTGCAGTCCCAAGATTATATCGATGCGGATAAAATCGGTATCATAGGAGGTTCCTATGGAGGGTATATGACAATGGCTGCCATGACTTTTGCTCCGGATGAATTCGAAGTGGGCGTAAATATTTTCGGTGTTACGAACTGGCTGAGAACGTTAAAATCAATCCCTCCCTATTGGGAATCTTTCAGGGAAGCCCTTTATGCGGAATTGGGAGATCCTAATACAGCAGACTCTGTGAGATTATATAATATTTCACCTTTATTCCATGCCGGTAATGTTACAAAACCGGTGATGGTTTTACAAGGAGCTAATGACCCCAGGGTTCTCCAAATAGAATCTGATGAAATAGTAGAAGCCGTTAAAAAGAACAATGTACCTGTTGAATATGTTGTCTTCGAAGATGAAGGACACGGTTTCTTAAAGAAGGAAAATGAAAAGAAAGGTTACGGACAAGTACTTACTTTCCTGGATAAATATCTGAAAAAAAAGGACGTCAAGGACTAGAAGCCTTCTCCAATAATGTTTATAAATGGCCGGAATCCATCTTCTCACAACATCAAAAGGACGGATTCCGGTCATATAGTTTAACTCAAAATAAAGGCTGTCCAATTAAATCGGGCATAACTGGATAGTTTTGCATATTTTTGTATTAGAAATCAATTACTAGGTTCCATGAGCGAATTCAAACGGCAATTACCCAACATACTCACCATCCTCAGAATACCTTTGGCGTTCCTATGCATTTTTTTCGCTTTAACAATGAAGCCTTTGTCCCTCACGGTCTCGTTGATCCTCTTTGTATTGGCTTCAGCTACCGATTATCTGGATGGCTACCTGGCAAGGAAATGGAACATCGTATCGAACTTTGGAAAAATCGTCGATCCCATTGCCGACAAAATCCTGATCCTCGGGGTCTTTTTTGTATTCACCTATAATGGAATCGTACCAATCGTGATGACAATTGCCATTGCAATGAGGGAAATCATACTCACTGTCGTCCGACTGATGCTTTTACCCAAAAAAGTAGTCTTGGCTGCTAGGATTTCAGGGAAATTCAAGACCTTCACCCAATGTAGTGTCCTTACTATCATCTACCTTATCTTTATCTTTAAGGCTCCCTTGCAAGATCTCGTCCAACATGAAATCATTCGGAATACTATTTTCCTCCTGATATTCTGGACTATGTGCATCACGGTCTATTCGGGGATTTCATTCTTCCTTATCAACCGAAAGGCATTGAGTAAATTATACTGAATGAAACAGCCTCTCGTCTAGGTATTTCTCCAATAATTCTTTATCATGGGTCCAATCAGCTTGAATGACCTCCCCCTGCGGAAGGAATTCATTCATCACCGGTTTGATATCCAAAACAGGCGTCCCATAAAAAGCATCCAAATTCCTTACAATAAGGACATTCCCCTTTCTTTCTATAAGTTCAACTATGGTCAATCCTAATTTATTAGGTCTGTTTTTGTTGCGTTGGGCATAGGTTCCGACTTTGGGGAGGGATTCATCATTCCTCGGATGCCGGTATTGCGGCCTAGCCTTTCCATCATCCACTTTATCCATAAAGAAAATAATATTCAAATGTGAAAATGCTTCGATACCATTCAAAGCATCAGGGATGATTCCTGCGGCCAATTCTATTCGGGAAACAACTTCACCCCAATTATCATCTTCCATTTCTTTCCTTACATTCCTTACATATGCAATAGGTTCTAGTAGGATCTCCATCTATATCAAATTGTTTTTAATCTATTACGAATACTCGATACATACCGTAAAATAAACCTTATCCTAAGATAATCATTTACAACAGGCATATATTTGTATTGATGAAAGAAAAAAGGAATATCCCGGTAAGAATCCTAATCAAATTCAGGAAGAATTGGAAAATCTGTTTCGGATTCTCCGTCGCCTTTCTATTCCTTTTCATCTTCTGCCTTCCCCGCCCTTTGTTCAAAGTACCTACTTCCATCGTTCTTGAAGATCGGGAAGGTCAATTATTGGGTGCAAGTATTGCAAAGGATGGCCAATGGCGGTTTCCCTACTCTGAAGATATTCCGGATAAATACGAAAAATGCATCATCGAATTCGAAGATCGGAGATTCCATTCCCATTTCGGTATCGACCCCATCGGCATTTTCCGAGCCATCCGACAAAACATCGAGAATAAAAAAGTCGTAAGCGGCGGAAGCACCCTCACCATGCAGGTCATCAGAATGGCAAGAGGCCAACGGAAGCGGAATGTTTTCAATAAAATAATTGAAGCTTTTATGGCACTCCGCTTGGAATCCACCTATTCCAAACACCAAGTATTATCCCTCCATTCATCCAATGCTCCCTTTGGGGGGAATGTAGTAGGACTGGATGCCGCTTCATGGCGGTATTACGGTAAGAAACCGGCGCTGCTTTCCTGGGGTGAGGCCGCCACACTCGCTGTACTACCGAATAGTCCGGCTTTGATTCATCCCGGAAGGAACAGGGATGCACTTTTTGCCAAACGCAACCGACTATTGGATAGGCTGATGAATACAGGCGTTATAGACTCATTAAGTTGTGAATTGGCCAAGGAAGAACCACTCCCTGAAAAACCCCATCCTCTGCCCCGGCTCGCCCCCCACTTATTAAACAAGGCAGCATCCGAATATGGTAAGCATAAAGAAAACCGATTATCAAAGATCAAAACAACCATCCATCCAACTTATCAAAAACAGGCCATCAAGGTTTTGGAAAGGCACCGGGATAGGTTGTCTGCCAATGGCATTCACAATGCATGTGTTTTGATCCTCGATGTTGAATCCGGTGATGTCTTATCCTATGTTGGCAATATGCCGGGAACCATTAAAAAACATGCTCCTGATGTGGACATTATCAAGGCACCTAGGAGTACAGGCAGCATACTCAAACCCATTCTTTTTGCAGCGATGATCAATGAGGGGCAAATCACTCCTTATTCTCTCATACCCGACATTCCGACCCAAATGGGGAATTATCGTCCGCTCAATTATCTGGAAACCTATGATGGTGCCGTTTCAACCCGCAGGGCATTGATCAGATCATTGAATGTCCCTTTCATCAGGATGTTACAGAAATACAGCATCGTTAAATTCCACCACCTTCTCAAAAAGTTGGGAATGAATACACTATACAAATCAGCGAATCACTACGGCTTGACATTAATCTTGGGCGGGGCGGAAGGAAGTCTTTGGGATATTACCAATATGTATGCTACTATGGCAAGAATCAATAATCATTTCTATGATTTTAATGGCCGATACGACCCTAATGATATCAGAAACCCCAACTATATTTATGGGAATACATATCAGAAACCCAAAAACACTAGGCTTCAAGATAACCCGCCTATCCTAAGTGCTTCGGCAATTTGGCAAACTTTCCATACCATACAACACCTGGAACGACCTTCTTCCGAGGGTAATTGGGAAGATTTCGGTTCAGAATCAAGGATTGCCTGGAAAACAGGAACCAGTTTTGGATTCAGGGATGCTTGGGCCATAGGGGTAAACCCCAAATATGCCGTAGGTGTTTGGTCAGGGAATGCTGACGGAGAAGGCAGACCCGGCTTGGTAGGCATCCATGCTTCTGCACCTATCCTGTTCGACATTTTCGATTTCCTCCCTTCCTCCGATTGGTTTGATAAACCTGAAGATGAACATTCGGAAATTGGCATTTGCCATCATTCCGGTTATCTTGCCTTACCTCATTGCGAAATCAAGGATACTTTGAGATTACCTCTCAAATCCATGAACATATCCTCTTGCCCTTATCATAAAATCATACAAATCGATCAGGAAGGTAACAGGGTTAATGCCTTATGCCAGCCTCCACATACCATTCGGCAAATCTCCTATTTTATTCTTCCTCCGTTATTAGAACACTACTATAAATCCAAGCACCCTTCCTACAAGGCACTACCTCCCATGAGAGAAGATTGTAAAGATAATTTTTCCAATAACTCGAAATCTCCGATGCAGTTCATCTACCCTAAATATGAAGCCAAAATCTATATCCCCGTAGATTGGAAAGGCAAGGAATCAAAAAGTATTTTCAAGGCCACACATAGAGATAGTAAGGCTAAATTATATTGGCATTTGAATAATGATTTTATTGGGATGACGGAAACATTCCATGAATTGAAAGTGGCTCCGGATACAGGGCCTCATATTTTGACCATCGTTGATGAAAACGGGAATAGTATTTCAAGAAAATTCGAAATTTTAAAAAAATGATTTTACGAAGGAACTGAAAAAATCAAAAGTGTATTTATATTTGCAACGCTGACATTATACAGTGCTATAGCTCAGTTGGTTTAGAGCGCTGCCTTGACAGGGCAGAGGTCATCGGTTCGAATCCGATTAGCACTACTCCCTTCAAAAAACTGATAAGTACATGCTTATCAGTTTTTTTATATCTACCAACCACACATATCGATAAATTAATTGCGAAATAATGTTAAATAAGCAATATTCATTTCGACACTTAACCGAACCAACAACTTTTATTCTTATATTTACAGAAGCAATAACAAAATCTTCCCCTAAAACCAACTTTACTACACATATATGTCTTTTTAGTCTAATATTGAGGCTATACTATAAATAGAAAACTTAAACTATTCAACCCAAATGGAAATAGAAATCCTACACCATCCTTTTACACTTATTGATCAAGTGTTTTCCCTATCATCAAGTTAGTTTTCTTTATTGTTGATTCTATAAAATCAAAGAGTCACGTATGTAATTCTTCCTTTGGTTGACCATTGGGGCATACATCCTACTCTTTCAGCTATATATGAACTTATATCCAAATACAAAAATCATTCACACTCACTAAAAAATCTTTGCACATGAGAAAAAGTTTCACTCTCATCCTTACTCTTGTTCTTATTATGATGTTTACCGCATCATATGGTCAAAGAGGAGGTTTGGATCATTCTGCCCAAACCCAACAGTTGGCAAGTGCCGTCCGTTCAGGTAATCTGGAGGCGGTAAAGAAAACTTACTCCCATTTTGCCGTCCAAGGCATAGATCCTGTTACAGGGATACGCCCCTTACATTTGGCTAGCAAATTAGGGAACTATGAAATTGTAGAATATTTTATTTTACTAGAATCAAAAATGGAATCAGGTGTCTATGTGACCCAAGAGGAAATGCCGCCGATGATTCATGCCATCAAAAATGGTCATGACAAAATCGTTGAATTACTGTTCAAAAAAGGAAGCAGACACCCTAATGGTGTTTGGATGAACAAGACCTACCTCTTCCACGCCCTTCATATGAATGCCAATCAAAGCACAATTGATTTATTGGTTGATCATGGTGCAGATATGAAATTGGCGAAGTCTCACATGCCTGTTAAGGAAAATCTGGCAGAAGATGCCGCTACCGCTAAAAAATGGACGGATGAAATTGCAGGCAAGGTACAATTGAATGAATTCTACAAAATCGACATCTGGAACCTGAATGTCATGGCTTCCAACATGCTTAAACAGATGAAGGATAAGTATGGTGCCGATTCCGCTGAATTCAGCAGGGAGAAAAAGGAAATCTATGATTGGAGAATGAAAAAGCTCCAAAGGATTATCCCTCCTAACAAATTTGCCAAATTAGGCCAATTGTCAAAGCAATAATTCAACCAATTTTTAACTCAAGACTAGAAAAATGAAATATTTATTATCTATCATATTTTCTGTAGCATTATTGTTCTTGGGATTCAATTCCTCGGCTCAAGGCAATACATTGGCTACAGCTACACAAATGACTGCCGGTTCCGGTAGTTTTGCTATTTCCAACACGGGAGTAGCACCCAATATTACCTTTTCATGTAACCTAGCAACAGGATATACATCCCCAAACTGTTATGTTACATGGTTTTACATCACAGTAAATGATCCTGCAACTGTTACTTTGGATTTCGAATCCAATATGTCGGACCAGGACATTTGGGCCGTGTTATTTTCTGCAGATGATTGTTCCACAACCGATCCGGCCAATTTAACCGATTTGGATTGTGAGCGGGAAGGCTTGGGAGGTATTCAGGTTTCCGCCGATATGGCTCCCAATAGAACCTATTACGTTATGATTGGGGATTATAACTGTTCTGCTAGTGTTCCCGTAGTCAATTATACCATGACTGAAACACCTCTTGCAGCAACAAATGACGAGCCTTGTACGGCAACTGCTATCACTGTAGGTGGTGCCGGTGCTTCCGGAACCATTGGAGATTATACGGAAACCTGCCTTTCTTCCGACCCTCCTAATACTTGTACTAATTCATCAAATACAGGTTATGTAGGTGGTAACGGATGTAGGGACGCATGGTATTCGGTTACCGTTCCTTCGGATGGTACACTACAATTAGAAGTAACTACCGGTTTTGACCTTACAATGGCAGCATACTTTAGTCCTACGACATGTGATAACAGTAATTTGATATTTTTGGATTGTGATGATGACGGTGGCCCGGGTGGTGCTCCACTGCTTAGCATGACAGGTCTTTCTCCCGGATCAACCATTTATGTAAGAATATGGGATTTTGCCTGTGATGAGCCTGGAGCTACTTATACTTTGGAAGCTACCGTTGCTCCTATTTTACTTGATCTTTCCACTACGGGTACTACGGTAAATCTTGATTGTGGAACAACCTACGATTTCTACGATAGTGGTGGACCGGGAGTGGTAAATGGTGCTACGGATTACGGTGCGGGTGAAAACTATACGATAACTTTCTGTGCAGAACCTGGAAATGTTGTCCGCCTGTCCTTTTTGAATAAATTCAATAGTACGGTTTCATCAGGTACGAATTATATTGCCGGATGTGATGGAACACACGCCTTGGATGTTGATGCGGGTGGCAATAGTACCACGGTTGATGGGGATTTAGCCGACTATCTGACATTCTACGACGGAAACAGTTCAGGTGCTACGGTTATCTCCGTATATACAGGTGAAACATTAAGTTATCCATCTCCGGGAACGGTCGTGTCAAGTGGAGAATGCCTAACCGTAAATTTCCAATCCAGTACCGAAATTGAAGAAGAAGGATGGGAAGCACATGTGGAATGTATTCCGGATGTTACAGCAACATCAGTTACAGTAAGTTGTGCTGCCGGAGCGACATATACACAACCGGCCAATACGATGAATTCCCAAAGTATCGTTACTTATTGTCCCGACGATCCGGATGCATGTATTTTTGCAGGGAGTTTCGGTGGGTTGATTCCTCTTAGCCTGAATCAGAATGTAGATTATCTCTATGTTTACAATGGGGTAGATGATACCTCTTCTCCAATCGCTATCTTCACAGGTTCAGGTGATAATGACCTTACCGGAACTGAAAATCTGACTAATATCACAGGTATTACCGCATTTGAAGATTATACACCTGCAAATACCGGAGGATGTATGACTTTCAAATTGGTAACGAATAATGATACGAACTATCCGGATTGGACCAATACCGTAACAGGTTATAGCATTCCCATAGAATGTGTTGAGTGCGACTTGGGTAATGGTGGCGGAACGGATTGTGCTACTGCTACTGAAATCACTCAGAATGGTTTCTGGGCCGGCACCAGCAACGATGATTATGGTGATGGTTATGACGCAACCTATAATCCTGATGGAACGGATTTGGATGAAGTAAGCGGTAATTATACTTCCGGTTGTTTGGATGCAGCTGGTAATGCAACTGCTTTCTCTAATATCACACGTTTGGAAAATACAATTTGGTATCACCTACAAACTCCGGATATCTGCGAAGAGTTAACCAACTTACAATTATACTTGAATTACCTATCCTGCCAGAATGAACGAGCTGATGATAATGGAATTCAATTCGTAATGTGGGAAGGGACTCCGGGAGCAACTATCGGTTGTGCTGCTGACGGAACACTTTGGGATGATAGTAATGATGGAGCTGCCACAGGTGATTATAATATGATCGGTTGTTTTGACAAATTAACAGCCGGTGGTGGAATAGTTGTTTCAGGATTATCTTCCTTTACGGATTACTATATCATGATCGATGGTTTTACAGGACAACATTGTTTCTTTGATATTTATGTCGATTTATTCCCGGCAGAACTTCAAACTCCTCTTGTAAACGGAGCTGCCCAACCGGCTAATTTCTGTACAGGCTCTGCGGATATTGCAACCTTGACTGCTTTATCCAATGCGGATGCTGAATTCGTTATCGAGAACATGGCCTATACAACTCTTGCTGCCGCCCAAGCAGCGGCTAACGGTTCCATTGCGTATGACGGAGCGACTACTTCTCTAGGATTTGTTTCCCCTACCCAAAATGCTTTGGGTGATGGTGAAGTTGAATTGGATGTTTCAGGTACGGATTTCGCCGCAAATAATACTTGTGGTATTCAAGTTTATAATGTTTATGCAATTGCAGCTGATCATCCGGCTACTACTTATGGCAATGGTTCTGATGCAACTGCAAATGACTGCTTCCCATATGTAGCTTATCAAGTCATTGTATATCCGACTCCAACGATTACCGTTTCCGGAACTTGTGAGTTGACATTCGCTGCCACAGGATGTAATATCACCGACTTTACACTTACAGTTGATGGTAATGTAATCGCCGATGGTTCCGAAGCTAATGCTATCGATTTCTCTGCGACCAATAGTGATGGAGATATGATTGCATGGAGTGCTTATCTGGATGGTATGCCGGCTTCTCTACAAGCTACCTGTGCTGCTTCCGGAACGGAAACCTTATCCGGTTGTGCTGCTGCAACAGCAGATATTGGAAACTTCGCTTTCATCGATTTGGATAATGATGGAATCTATAATAACAATGATGTTCCTTTAGCAGGCGTTACGGCCACTTTATATGATGCCGATACCGGCTTACCTACTTCATTCACGGCTACTACCGATGCTTTGGGTAACTATCTATTCATGGATGTTCCTGCCGGAAATTATTTTGTTGATTTCGCTCCTCCTTCCGGATATCAGGATGCTACTGCCGGAACAGGAGATAACCAGAACAATATTTCAGGTGCTAATGATGCTGTAGCAGGTACGACCAGCACCACTAGCACATTCACTTTTGATCCTACTCTGGGTGATAATCTTACTTTAGATGCCGGTTTCACCGGTACAGGTACCATTGGTGATTTTGTTTGGACTGATTTGGATGGTGATGCCGTTCAAGATGGAGGTTCTGAAACAGGTATAGACAATGTAATATTGCAATTGACCTGGTATGGCCCTGATGGAGTAGCAGGAACAGCAGATGATGTAGTTTATCCTACTCAAATGACATCAGGTGGTGGAAATTATGATTTCATCAATCTCCCTCCGGGAGATTATAGTGTTGATGTGATCGGTGGCCAACCTGCCAATCACAATCTGACTACAGCTAATGATCCTACAAGTACTATTACTTTGGATCCTGCCGGAACAATGGATTATAACGATGCGGATTTCGGTTATCAACCCGTTGCAGATATAGGAAACTTCGTCTTTACCGATATGGATAATGATGGTGTTTTCGATGCCGGAGAATATCCTGTTCCCGGAGCTACTGTCATCCTTTATGATGCTGTAACTAATATGCCTGTAGTAGGAGTCGCTCCTCAGATTACTGATGGAACGGGTGCTTACTTATTCACCGATATTCCGCCGGGAGATTACTATATCCAATATACACCTCCTGCCGGTTCAGGATTGACACCTGCTACAAGCGGTTCTGGTGATAACCAGAATAATATTGACCCGACAGCCGGTAACTGTCCTACATGTACTGCCGACTTCAATTTCCCTGCTACCGCAGATGATTTGACGCAGGACGCAGGATTTACCGGAACAGGTTCAATTGGTGATTTCGTATGGTTCGACCAAGATGGTGATGCCATGCAGGATGGAGGGCCTGAATTCGGTATAGATGGCGTAGGTATAGAACTGACTTTTGCCGGCCCTGACGGAATGATCGGTACTCCTGATGATTATGTTTATCCTGTACAAACTACGACCGGCGGAGGTGGTTATGATTTCACCAATTTACCTCCCGGAGTTTATGAAGTAGCCGTTGTCAGTGGTGAACCAGCAGGTATCACAACTGCTAATAATCCAACAGGGAATATTGGATTGGCTGCCGGTCAGGATTATGACAATGCCGACTTCGGATATAATGATCCGGCACTACCTGTTGAATTATTATACTTTACCGGTACATTGATTAACGATTACGTACAATTGGATTGGCACACAGTTACGGAAATCAATAGTGATTATTTCGTTATTGAAAGAAGTAATGATGCCCAATCATTCAGGGAAATAGGAACCCGTCAAGCAGCCGGAGATAGTGATATATCCTTGGATTATGATTTCCAAGACAAGGAACCTTTTGATGGGATGAATTACTATAGATTGAAAATGGTTGACAGGGATGAAACATATGTTTATTCCAATGTTGTTGCCATTGATATTGAGAAGGATCAGGAAACCGTTGCCTATCCTTCCCCTACCAGAGGACAGTTGTTTATCAATGCAGCTAGCCAAATTAAATACATAACCGTATTCGATTCGGCAGGAAAGGCATTGAGAACCTACAATTCTTTAGGAAACATGAATGCGGAAATCAACTTGAGCGAGTTGTCTTCCGGCATCTACTTCCTGAAAGTGGAAACTGATTCTAGAACAGATGTTATCCGATTCATCAAGGAATAATTTCCTTGAATGATGGATATCGGATTCTTTATTACGGGAAAGGCTGTCTCAATGAGGCAGCCTTTCTTTTTTAGATTGGATCGGGATTTATATTTCGAATTCTCTTTACCTTTGTCTTCAGAATAATATCCAATCTAAAATCAAGAATATGAGTACCAAATTAGTTAGTGTAAAAGAAATAGCAGGAACTGAATTAACCCATTGTAAAGGTTGGGTACAGGAAGCGGCGTTAAGAATGTTGTTCAACAATTTAGACCCCGAAGTAGCTGAAGATCCTTCAAATCTGATCGTGTATGGAGGTACGGGAAAAGCGGCACGGAATTGGGAATCTTTCGATTTGATTGTAAAGGCATTGAGGGATTTGGAAGAAGATGAGACACTATTGGTACAATCCGGAAAACCGGTAGGCATCCTTCCTACCCATAAGGACGCCCCTAGAGTCATTATTGCCAATTCCAATCTGGTAGGTAATTGGGCCAACTGGGATCATTTCAGGGAACTGGAAAAAAAAGGATTGATGATGTACGGCCAGATGACGGCCGGTTCATGGATATATATCGGTTCACAAGGAATCGTTCAGGGGACATATGAGACATTTTTGGCTTTGGCCAATAAGCATTTCGGAGGTACATTAAAAGGCAAACTGAATGTAACCGCCGGATTAGGAGGTATGGGTGGAGCTCAACCCTTGGCCATCACAATGAACGAAGGCACTTGCCTTGCCGCCGAAATGGAAGAATGGAGGATTGACAAACGTTTGGAAACCCGATACCTAGATGAAAAATATACGGATATAGACGAAGCCATCGACAAGGCTCTGGAGTATGCCCAAGAAGGCAAGGCCCTTTCAATCGGAGTTTTATGCAATGCCATTGATTTGTTACAACGATTGATAGATAGGGGTATCACACCTGACACCTTGACGGATCAGACCTCTGCACATGACCCGATTTGGGGATATTTCCCAAAAAACATGACAGTTGAAGAGACTAAAATAATGAGGGAAAACGATCCTGATGGATTTACGAAATTGTCGATGGCCTCGATGGCCGAACATGTCCAACTCATGTTGGAATTACAACAAAAAGGAGCCATCACCTTTGATTATGGAAATAACATAAGAGGAAGAGCCCTTGAACATGGTGTGAAAAATGCATTTGATTTTCCAGGATTCGTCCCGGCCTATATCCGACCTTTATTCTGTGAAGGGAAAGGCCCCTTCAGGTTTGCTGCCTTATCTGGAGATCCACAGGATATTTATGAATGTGATAAATTACTTATGGAATTATTCCCGGAAAACAAGGGAATGATTCGTTGGATAAAAATGGCCCAGGAAAGAATCGCCTGGCAGGGACTCCCCAGCCGTATTTGTTGGATTGGAATGGGAGCGCGGGAAAAAGCAGGGTTGGCCATTAATGAATAGACCCGGAAAGGTAAAGGCTCCGATAGTCATCGGTAGGGATCATTTGGATACGGGTTCTGTCGCATCACCCAACCGGGAAACCGAAGCCATGAAAGACGGTTCAGATGCCGTAGCGGATTGGCCGCTTCTCAATGCCTTAATCAATACCGCCGGTGGTGCGAGTTGGGTTTCATTCCATCATGGAGGTGGCGTAGGAATGGGTTATTCATTACATGCAGGAATGGTTATTGTCGCAGATGGAAGTGACGATGCGGAACGCCGTTTAAAACGGGTATTGCACAATGATCCGGCAATGGGTGTCATCAGACATGCCGATGCAGGATATGATATTGCAAAAGATACGGCAAGAAAACACAGACTGGATATCAAAGAACGTTTGGGATAACAATATTATATTCAAACAAGAGAGCAATGAATGTCAAATACGATAGAATAGGTATCGATTATTCTTCCAATCGAAAAAGCGATCCAAGGATTGCCCATCAGATTTATTCGAAATTGAAAGGAGCAACACGGATTGTAAATATCGGTGCAGGATCAGGCTCATATGAACCTGAAGATATAAGTCTTGTAGCCGTAGAACCTTCGGCCCGAATGATTTCCCAAAGACAACCGGACGCTCACCCGGTGGTCCAATCTTTTGCAGAGGAATTGCCATTCGAAACGAATAGTTTTTCTCATGCCATGACCGTACTTTCCATGCATCATTGGGCTAACCGCAAGGAGGGATTTAATGAAATAAATAGAGTTGCAAGAGAGGGATTCCTTGCTGTTACCTGGAACCCGGAAGCAGCTCCGTTTTGGTTAACTAGGGATTATTTTCCTGAAATATTTGAAACAGATAAGAAAATCTTTCCCTATCTATCAGAATTCCATCAGTATTTCGATGATGTTGAGGTAAGTCCTTTACTGATTCCTGAAGATTGTCAGGATGGGTTCCTGGCAGCATATTGGAAACGCCCTGAAGCATATTTGAACGAAGACATTAGAAAATCCATTTCAACTTTTGCCAAACTAGATAACTTATCAATAGGATTGAATAAATTAGAAAAAGATATAAAAAGCGGAAATTGGAAGAAAAAAAACAAAGACATCCTAAATGCATCAATGCTGGATGTCGGTTACATCATTATTACGGCTAATACTAGAAAAGATTAGAAAAATCCATTTCCGGAAAATGAACTAAAACACGGAGCCTGATGTGTTTCATCAGGCTCTGTTTATTTGATTTATTCGCAGCCCATATCCTCCTGCGATTGGTAATCGTTATTCGGATAACAATTACCGGACGCAATCGATTCGGGAACGAAGCGATCCATATTGGGATCGTATAGTGCATTTTCTACAAAGTCTGTCAATTTATCAATTTCAGTCGGAGTAAGATTTAAGGGTCTGAATTCATCTGCCAACTGTGAAGCAGGTACAATCGGATTTTGGGAAACCCCTTCGTTCTTATATTCTATCACCTCCCTGATGCTTGTAAATGTAGCTCCATGTCCAAGGAAATTGGTGTGTTTGAGATTATAAACCTGAGGTACTTTGAATTTATAATCATCAGCAGGGTTTTGAGTAAAACCTCCCCGGCCCTTTTGTATCTGCTCAAAATTCTCGAATTCCCCTAATATATCCGGACCGGTCAAATCATTCATTCCGATAGCAAAAAATTCATTCGCATTCAATGCCGGACCGGTATGACAATCCGCACATCCCGCCTTATCAAAGAAAAGCAGGGCACCTTCCTTCTGTTCCATTGTCATCACATCCCTGTAACCTTTCAACCATTGTTGAAAAGGTGCCTGATTCGTCATCATGGTTCTTTCATATGCAGCAATGGCCAAGCCGGCGGTCTCAAAGGTATAACGCTCTTCTTCGGGATATTCAGGAAAAGCCATATCGAAAAGATCCTTATAGTAAGTCAGCTCCACCAAACCCTGGTTAATTCCCATTCTATGGAATTCCAATCCGGCGATGGCCTGGGTTTCCACTCCGGAGTATCCCAAATGGTTCGTCTCCAGAAACAAATCATCTACCCAAAGGGCTTCAGTATCATAATTCGATCCCATTGCTCCCAGTTTACCATTCCAAGTCGTATTCTCTACAAATGCCATATTCATATTATTCGGAACACGGATGGGTGGGATATCCATCTCATATTCTTCATAATTGGGATTGGCAAAACGACCGTTTCCTTCATGCCCGAATCCCATGCCGCCATCTGCTATCCCCTGTCTTATTCCCGCCTGGAATCCGGCTCCCGGCACATGGCAAGTGGCACAGGAATATGTTCCCTTGCTTTCCGGTTTCATTGGATTAATCGCAAGGCCGGTTTCAAAAAACAATTTTTCACCAAGAGAAACTTTAGTTGCATTCAACGGATTGTTAGGATCTTGGGGAATATTGGTATAATCATTGCTGTTAGGAAGTAAGAAAGTTTCACTTCCTCCCAAACTTTCTAATAACAATTTTAATTCCCCATCAACCCCTTGCTCATCAGGCAAGGCCGGATCTTCATTGCATGCATAAAAAAATAAAACAAAAAAAGTGAGTAGCAGTAGTGTTTTATGTCTATCTAATTGCATTCTTTTAATATTTTAATTTATCAACACAACTTATTCAAATCCTTGTAAATAATTGTGTTCCAATAAAATTCAGATTCTCTTTTTCCACCATATCACCATTATTAAAAATAAAGGCATATGGAATTATTAGAGAAATCTCATTTAGACACGGGGGAATGCACCATAATTTTAAGAAAAAAATCTCATTTAAAAGTAGTTTCCACTCTTATTTATTGTTAAGGTTTTCTTTTACTGAAAAACAAAACCACCCAATTCTTATTCATCATATCCACTAGATGGATTCTGTAATTACTAAAAATTGGAATTACAATCGGAAATCAATGACATACATAAATTTAATATCTTTATATTGCATCAAAGTTTAATGCAAAAAAGCAATGCTTGAAAATATAAATTTATCTGATACTTTGTTTCTTGATATAGAAACCGTTTCAGGATGTGATACTTACGATTCCCTTTCTGAAGAAATGAAGAAATTGTGGGGTCAAAAAGCAAAGACTGCCTTAAAGGTCTATGATAGGGAATTGGAGGAAGAAGAAATCAGGACAGCTTATAAAGAACGGGCTGGCATTTTTGCCGAATTCGGTAAAATCGTATGTATTTCAGTCGGATTTGTAGTACAAAAGGAAAATGGGTTGGGTATAAGGGTCAAATCTTATTGTAATGAGGATGAATCCATCCTATTGGAGGAATTCGCTAATCTGTTGAATCAATATTACAACAACCCCACTAAGCATTTAATCTGTGGTCATAACATTAAGGAATTCGACATACCCTATACTTGTCGGAGGATGTTATTGAATGGAATCCCCCTACCCCGTTTATTGAATATATATGGGAAAAAACCTTGGGAGTTGAATTATTTCATAGACACCATGACCTTGTGGAAATTCGGGGATTACAAAGCCTATACTAAATTAAGTTTGTTGACTCATATTTTCGGCATTCCCACACCTAAGGATGATATCGACGGGAGTGAGGTTGGAAGGGTTTTTTGGGAAGACAAGGATCTGGAAAGAATTG
>JAHDFN010000304.1 GCA_020628145.1 Saprospiraceae bacterium
CGAAAACAGTATCTTAAAAGTGCGGAATTACCAAAATGGAGGTTTATGAAATATTAATTTGACCCTATTCAAAAATAGCCATAGATTGGTTATAGGGCCGGGTTCTATTGGAGATGGCCTATTTTTTACGACCCTTTAGGGGATACTTCATCCAATGGATTTGGAATAGGTCCCTTTCATTTTGAAATAGATAATCCCCTCGTTATAGAATTTGCTTGTTACTACAATATTCCCATCTTTTTTTTCCATTGTATAGCTGATATGGAAAGAGGGGGTTTCCTGAGGTTTGATAACCGAAATAAACTTAATCTGATTGGATGAGGACAGATAGTAAGTAGCCTGTTCTTCCGTACTTAGGATATCGGAGACGATCTGTATCTGACAAACGCCGGGAACGATGGGATCGCCGGGAAAATGTCCATTGAAAATATCATGTTCCGGATTCAATTCCGCCTTCAATTCCAAATGATTGCCTTCCCTGTGCTTTTCAGTAATGGTGAAAAATTGATCAATCAACATAGTATTAAATGATTTATCCTGATTCGTGGTAAACGAAATGGATTATTTCACCTTATCCAATGATAAACTCAAGGGGATGTTCAAATGTCTGATGTTTATTTTGTGCGGAACACCCTCTTTGTAATCCTCCAAATCAATTACGACCTTCTTATTCCCGAATTTGCTTGCCTTTTCAATTCTGCCGGGTTTTGCTCGGTCTTCCTCAATGAAATAATATCTCTTACCTTTTCCAATTTTCCGCAATTTATGAATAATCGGATAATCAACATTCTTTTTTATGGAAGATTTGTAAGAGTCGATATCATTCATCAACAAAAGCCGGAAATCGTTTTCGAAAACCTTGAGGACGATGGGGCGGTTGAGTTGGTCATTGACATGATGTACGATCCTTTTCTTCGGTGTCAATTCCATATCCAAAAACTTAATACCGATTTCGGACATGATGACAATCCGGAACACATCCTCCTTCATCTGTCGGAAAACCAATTGGCCGCCGAATTCATAATCCCTGAACTTCATCCCCGCTCGATAGAATTGGGATTTCGTGTTCTCATTGAATAAAGGAGTGAGAACGGCATCCTCTATTTCCGATTTGTTGAATTGATGGTACTGGCCGGGATGGCAGACGGAAAAAAATAACAGACTACTTGAGATCAAAATGCCCCTCACCAAGCTCCTCATTCAGTTTCTTGTTTTTGAAAGTGATATGGGTGTAATCTCCCGATTCTTCCGCCATGTGAATAGAGGCAACCTGATAATCGTCCTTGCCGAAATAGATATAGACATTCTGAAGGAGATTCTTCATTTCCTTGCTTTTGGGCAGCAGATGAATCAGGTATTCGCCTTTGCTTTCATAATAGGCCAAATCGAACTCGTCATTTTCCAATACCGTCCCCCTTACGCAATCCAACATCAAGTCATTGATTTTCTTGAAGGTCTTATTGGAAGACATATCGAATTCATTCACCTTTTTTCCTTCTTCCTTGATCCTCACTTTGTCTCCTTTCAGGACAATGGCATAAGGATAGGGTAAGATGTATTCCCAACGGAGTCGATTGTCTTTCTTGAATTTGAAAATCCCCGAGGATTCCATTTCCTCTTCCATGAAGCTGAGGAATTTCTTCTGAACGAAATCACTACTGATGGAATGTGTCCTCTCTGCTTCTTGGCTCATGCGGGCCTTGAAGGAATCGGAATCGGCCATTTTGGAAAATCCATCCAATTGGGCGAAGGAGGAAACAAAAGAAATCAATACGAAGAATATGATGTAGCAATACTTATTCATATGGCTTATTGTCAATGAGTTTGTTTAGTGGTACAATATTATAATTATTTTCTTTGGCATACTCTAAAAGATTTCTTAAAACCGGAAGTACATGCGGATAAATATCATGCATCAGGATGATTCCTCCGGGTTTTAATCTTTTTTTGATCCTCTTAAAAATACTTTCCTCATCTTGGAGCCTCCCATCTAAGGAACGGATATTCCATCCGATGGATTCATATCCTAGTACACGTATGGCTTTCCCGATGGTCGGATTGGTTACTCCGAATGGAGGCCTGAACCATCGTGATTTTCTGCCGAGGGTATCGTAGATGATTTTTTCCGTACTCGCCAATTCATCATAAACTTTTTCATAGGAAAGCCATCCCATCTTACGGGTATGGGTAAAGGTATGGTTACCGATAAGGTGTCCTCTCCGATCGATGTCCTTTACCATTTGAGGATGTCTGCTGATTTGATTTCCGATGCAGAAAAAGGATGCCTTCACATTGTATTCATCCAAAAGGTCCAACACTTTCGGTGTGATTTCGGGATGAGGGCCGTCATCGAAAGTAATGGCAATATCCCTAGCTGAAGTTTCTCCTTGGCAGATGGAAGGAGTAAACATCCGGGCTTGAATGATTCCTGCACCATAGGACATGAATAGAATGTAGGATAGAATGGGAACCAATAACCAGAAGTAGGATATCCGGTCACTGAAAACGAAAATGGATAAAAGGATGAGAACCAATAGGGCCGCAAGGAGGAAATATTGATATTTCTGAATCAAAATCGTTGGTTTAATCTATACACTCGGAAACCATCATAAAGGTATGGTTCACTCCTCTATAATGATTATAGATAAGGATATGCCTAAGCTGGGAAGGAATTTGTTTCTTCTCTAAAACCGCAGCATCCGGAATCCGTTGTTCCTTGATACATCTGGAGGCCATCCAAAGAGCAAATGCCGAAGAAGTTTCATACTCTCCGGATAGGTGTTTATAACCTAAAATTGGAATGTCCTGTGGAAGGTGTTCCACGAATTGATCATATATTTTATCTTCGGTTTCATCTCCGTTCTTTCCGATGACAACCGCATCCAAATCTTCCAATTTCATATTTTTCGAAAATAGGACATGTTGTAATCCTTCTTGGATGCTTTGTTGATCTTTGGGCTTGTAAATCATAAATAATCCAGACAATTCAGCATAATCATTTTCATGGGATGTTGAAGACAGTAGGAAATATGCGGCCCCCTCTCCGGCCGAAACGCCCTTACCGTTTTGAGTGAAAATATCGGTACTTTTTTCCAACCCGTTTTTCAATTTACCCAAATGGGATTTGATTTGATAGGAAGTGTCCGTCATTTCATCAACCGCACCGACAAGCATGTGCCGGCCTTCGCCTTCCTTGAGTTTGAGTACGGCATCCAATAAGGCGGATTCAAAGGAAAACCCACGATGTACATAGGTGAAATTATAATGATTACATTTTAGAAGAAGACCGATTTGTGCTCCTACGGTATTATGGGTGGATCGGATAAATGCTGTCGGCGTAAGCAAGGTCGATTCTTCAGAACCATAAGCCAGAAGAAAGGTTTCCGTATCCTTTACACATCCCATAGCCGTTCCCGTAATAATGGCATCGGGTTTTTCTATATCCGTCTCATTAAGGCAGATTTTAGCCGCCGTTACACCCATTTTAATGATTTTGGTCATCCTTCTCATCAATCTGGGATTGAGTATTTCCTTATAGGGAGGATCAACGACATTCAGCCTGTTGCCTTCATGATGAACAATCTCATTCAGGAAGTTATCCTTGTCGAAGGTCGCCTGTGCGGATATGATGCCGATGCCTCTGATACGGATTTTCATGAATGTGCAATTCTGTTTATGATTGGGAAAAAATGAGTGTAGAACAATTGCCTCCGAATCCCAAGGAGTTGGTGAGGACGTTGCTCACTTCCAGATTTACAAGTTCCTTTGTCGGAACGAAATTATGATCGGCAATGGGTGTTTCCAAAAACAGATTCGGAAAAGCCAGTTGATGTTGTACCGATAAAATGGAGAAGATAGCTTCCAATCCACCTGCCGCACCGAGGGTGTGTCCTGTAAAAGCTTTGGTAGAACTACAGGTAGGAACATGCTCGCCGAAT
>JAHDFN010000305.1 GCA_020628145.1 Saprospiraceae bacterium
AAGCAATAAAGTGAGTTTCGCAGACCAATTATTAAAATTTAAACATACTCTTAATAGATTCCAACCCGTTTATCCGTATTGAAACAAAATGAATATCAAATAGATGTTATCATAAAATGTTTTTTATGTAAGACAAATGAGTAATTTTGGAAATAGGCAAGGCATTCGTCGAAAAGCGTAGCCCTAGCTACGGTTGAGAGGAATAACGCAGGCATATTTTCAAAAGAACCGGTTGGCTATAATCAATCTTTCGTGATAACATATATATAATGGCCAAGGAATCTTTTTAAATCGTTCTAGCAATGTTTCACAAAAATATCATATTCTTCAAGGAATCCATATACCTAACCCTTCTCTTATTTTTTTGTTTTCAAAGTAGTGGATTACAAGCCCAATTATCAGGTAAAATAACCGATGATAAAGGAGAACCCCTTTCTTTTGCCACCGTTTATGTCAAGGACTCTTCCCAGGGAACAACTTCTAATATAGAAGGTAGGTACGAATTGGATTTGACTCCGGGCCGCTATACAATCATATTCCAATATGTAGGATATGAACAGAAAACCGAAGTGGTAGAATTGGACGATGTAGGACTAAAGATGGATGTGGTATTGAAAGAGCAATCCGTAGGATTAAAAGAAGTCGTTGTTACGGCAGACGGGGAAGATCCTGCTTATGCAATTATCCGTAAGGCCATTGCCAAACGGGATTATTATCTCAAGCAGGTGAAGGAATATACTTGTGATGTTTACATCAAGGGGAATCAGAAAGTGGCCGATGTTCCTGAAAAATTCATGGGAGTGGAAATAGGAGACTTGGGTGGGATACTGGATAGTACCGGACAGGGTATCGTTTACCTTTCCGAAAGTGTTTCCAAACTACACCACAGGGCGCCCAATCTTTATAAGGAGGAAATGATTTCTTCGAAAGTCAGCGGAAATGATAACGGTTTCAGTTTTAATCAGGCCAATGTCATGGATTTCAATTTCTATAAGAATACCTATGGCGAATTAGGGCGTAAAATCGTATCTCCCATAGCGAATAATGCATTTGCCTACTACAGGTATAAGTTGGAAGGAGCCTTCTTGGATGAAGGTGGCCGACTCATTAATAAAATAAAAGTGATCCGTAAAAGGGATACGGATCCATCCCTGTCGGGATACATATATATCATTGAAGATTTTTGGAATATCCACAGTGTAGATATGTGGACGAATGGAGAGGCTTTCGGCCAACCGATATTGGATACGATGTCTTTAAAGCAGGTGTATGTTCCGGTAAAGGAGCCGAATGTCTGGCGGGTACTTTCCAGTGCCGTTTATTTTAAATTGAAAATATTCGGTATTAAAATCGGCGGAGATTTTACAGGAGTATATAGCAACTACGATATTGAACCCAATCTTCCCAAAGGATTTTTTGACAATGAAGTTCTAAAGGTCAAGGAAGATGCCAACGAAAGGGATTCTTCATATTGGGAAGAAGTAAGACCCATTCCCCTTACCATAGAAGAAGTAAAGGATTATGTGAAAAAAGATAGCTTGCAAAAGGTTTGGGTTTCTAAGGATTACCTGGATTCTTTGGATAAGAAAAACAATAGATTCAAGGTAATGAATGCTCTGACGGGTTATACCTATAGCCGCTCTTATAAAAAATGGAATTTATCCATCGGTTCTCCCCTGACGGCTTTGAGTTTCAATACTGTCCAAGGATATTTTACAAATCTGGGTGGCACATTCGAAAAACAATTCGACCGCAGCGGCAATTCTTATGCTAATGTCAATGCTAATGTGAGTTATGGTTTTTCGGATAAGCAGGTAAGGGGGGATTTCGGAGTCGAATATAATGTCAATAAAACGAAGTACACCAATTTCTCAATAGAAGGGGGAAGGAAAGCAGTGCAATTCAATGAAGAAGAACCGGTGTCCACTCTACAAAACACAATTGCATCTTTATTTTTCAAAAGAAACCGAACAAAATATTATGATAAGTCTTATGGCAAAATCAGAGCTAAAACAGAATTGTTCAATGGCGTATTTGTCAACGGACATATAGAATATGCCCACCGTGAACCCTTATTCAATACAACGGATCATAGTTATTTCTACAAGGAATCAAGAGAATATTTCTCCAATAACCCTACGGATTTGATGAATTACGGAGAAGCTCCTTTTGAACCCCATCAGGCACTGACTATCGGATTGGATATCCGACTCCGTATTAAACAACGCTATCTGAGTTATCCGGATCGAAAATTCATTCTAGGGTCTGATTTTCCTACTTTTTATATTTCATACAGAAGGGGGCTTCCCATTCTGGGCGGTGATACCGACTTTGATTTTGTTTCTCTGGCGATGAGGGATAATATAAAATTGGGTATGGCCGGTACTTCCCGCTACAACTTGGAAGGAGGTATGTTCATCTCAGATAAATCTGTTCCTTTTCCCGATTTCCATCACTTCAATGGAAATACCCTGATTGTGAATTTCATGATTAGGTATTTGGACCAGTTCCGTATGTTGGATTATTATGAACACAGTACGACCCAACCCTATATGAAATTGCAATGGGAACACCATTTTGATGGAGTGATCCTCGGTAAGATTCCGGGAATCAGAAAATTACAATGGGGTTTGGTAGCCGGCACGAATATCCTCTATAGCGATAGCACGAAAGCCTATTCCGAGATATTTATCGGTATTGATAAGATCGGTTGGGATATTTTCCGTTTGGTCCGGGTGGATTTTGTCACTCAATTACGTAAAGGAATGGAAAAGCCCGGCTTCAATGTATTGGTCGGAATTGAGATTCCATTATAATCACTTGTCTATGATGCTTTTCCCTTTTCTGGCGTCTAGGACAGGCATCGGCCGAGGGAAATCACCCTGCTCGTATTTATGGTCGAATACTTTTTCTTCATAAGTCCAAATTCCCTTTTTTAGGATGAAACCTTCATAACTCCCATCCGGAATCATGACATAGGGAATATCCGGATGACCGGAAGCCATCGAAACCAAATGATCGAATAAGACCTTTTCTTCGTATTCGTTATAATTGAGATTGATAGAGGTCTTGGAGGAATATTGAAGAATAAAACGATGATAAGTAAGGGTCTGCGGTGGAATATTGTTCCTTCTCTTGACATATTCGATAACGGGTGAACCGAAGACAGGATCGCCATCTTCATCAAAACTCAATACCTCAATCAGTTTTCTTTTTTCGAAAAACTTGTAAGCATCGAAACCGAATAAAAGGTATTTCTTCTTTCCTTCATGTTTGAATTCCTTCAGGTTGTAATACAAAGCCCCATACCAATTATCCTTACTCAAAGAAATATGATCCGGACTCCTCATCCTGGAAGAGTAGTCCATTAATGGGAAAATTTGTCCTTGTTCTTTCTTTTTGGCTTTGGTTTGGATCACACCGAAATATTTGTACTCATCCATATCCACATATAATTGCCAACTCATGACCCTGAAGGTGCTGTCCTTTGGATACAATATGGAAACATTGGTAAGTGAATCGAACCGGTAACTGAAGGCATCAGGAAGCTCAAGGGCAGAGAGGAATTCCTCATTGAATTTATCTGCTGCTTCCAAACGCAACTCCTGATCCTTTTCGGTCAGGATGGTTTTTCCCAATTCCTGAAGAATGCCCTCTGCTTCTTCAAGCAGATTAGCCGAAGGGCTACCTCCTTCTTCGGCAACTTGGGCAAAGGATTGGAGCATTACAAACGATAAAATTAAAACGAACAGGTTTTTCATGAATATTTTTTTTGGAAGGCTTGAATGATACCCTCAGTTCTCCACTACCAAAGATAACGATAATATCCCTTTGGGATTGTATAGCCTAATGTTATAGTTAAGTGAAAAGAGAGGCAATCCGATTTCGGTTTTTGAAAATCATTAGGAAGTGTACTT
>JAHDFN010000045.1 GCA_020628145.1 Saprospiraceae bacterium
GTGGTGTTTTCCAATATGAATGGGAACCCCAATCTTCTCCCTGGCAAAACGGAACAGATGAGTTTTCTGCCGAACCGGAAGTTTTGGTCGCTACAACATTGACATTTACTGTTACGGTAACCGATCCTACAAGTGGTTGTACATCTACGGACGAAGTTCTGATAACGGTAAATGATAATCCGACAATACCGGATGCTCCGGATCAAGCCATATGTGAAGGAGGTTCTATCGAAATAGGATCTGCTCCGGACCCGAATCTGGTTTATTCATGGTCTCCGGCCACCGGATTGAATTGTACGGACTGTGCCCAGCCGATGGCTGCTCCGTCTGCCACAACGGTTTATACCTTGACGGCGACATACCTGGGTTCTTGTAATGCTGCGGCGGTAGATCAGGTTACGGTTACGGTAAATCCATTACCGAATATTGAATTGGGAGCTGATTTATCCTATTGTCCGACTGCAGGAGCCATTAATGTCGGAGATAATGCTCCGGCTGGTATGGTCTCATATTCTTGGTCTCCCGAAACGGATTTGAGTAATCCTTCCATTGCCAATCCGACTACATCTTCGGAAGTAGAAAGAACCTATACATTGGAAGTAACTGATGCAAACGGATGTACGAATTCCGATTTCATTTCCATATTGGCTACGGAAGCACCCGAAGCCAGCCCTATGGTAGGATGTGTAGGCGAAGGCATCATCTTAGGCAGCCCTAATAATACAGGTACGATTGCTTGGTCGGGTGACGGTCAGGCCGAATTAAGTTGTACGAGCTGTACACAGCCGGTATTTACACCGACGGCTGCCGGTAATTATACCTTTACGATAGATGAAACACAAGGAGGATGTACAATGTCTAGGGATATCGAAGTCGATATTTTCGGGATAAGTGTTCCACCAATTCAAGCACCTGCACCCATTTGTATGGGAAGTTGTGTACAGATAGGCCCTGAACCCGAAACAGGTTATGCTTATCAGTGGAGTCCGGCTACCGGATTGAGTAATCCGAGTATTGCCAATCCGATGGCATGTCTTTCCGTAACGACTGCATATCAATTGGTGGTAACTGATCTGACAACGGGTTGTACGGAAGCTTTCGATTTGACAGTACCTGTAACCACCGTTCCGGCTCCTACGGTTACTATTCCATCCGTAGAAATATGTGAAGGAGATCCGGCATCTTTGAACCCGGTTGTTAGTCCTGCTGCTGGAAATTACAGTTACCTATGGAGTCCGACTACAGGTTTGGATGATCCGAATATTGCGAATCCTACATTATTCACCTATCCGTATGGAAATAGGACTTATACCTTAACGGTGACGAATAATGATACGGGATGTTCTACCACAGAGAATGTTGAAGTGATCATTAATCAGTGTATTATTCTAAGTGGTATTATTTGGAATGATGCCGATGGTGATGTTGTGGATGATAATGACGAACCGGTTACGAATGCCGATAATACGCTTTACGTTTATTTGTTTGATCCGATGACTAATGAAGTCATTGAAAAATATACGGTGGGTTCAGATGGATATTATGAATTCGATATTGATGTAAATAGTCAGTACATTCTTATCGCATCCGATGCGGATGTGAATATAGGAGATGCTTCTCCGGATAGAACCCTTCCTGGAATCTGGTACAATACCGGAGAAAATATGAATGGCTATATAGAGACTTCGACTTTGGGACAGATCAATGCTTATTCCGGAGCTTTGGATGTTATCAATCAGGACTTCGGTATCCAAAGGGTGCCGGATAGTGATGATTATACTTATTTCCTCAATGAAACGAGCCTTTATAATACTTCAAGGTCATTAACACTAACCAGCGATCTTCATCCGATAAGTGGTGTTGACCCGGAAGATGGAACGAAAGGAACAGGTGATAGCTTCATGATTACCGATTTGTCCGGAATGAATGGTAATGTATTATATTATGATGCCAATAATGACGGAACATTGAATCCCGGAGAGGAATTGCAGGTAGGTGATGTGATTGAGAATTACAATCCGAATTTACTTCAAGTCAGTTTTGAAGGATTCGGTTCTACCCAATTTACCTTCGAATATGCTTCTATCGACCGTGCGGGAGCCATTGACCCGATTCCGAATGTATATACGGTTTCATGGCCTGATCCACTACCGGTTGAATTATCGAAATTCATCGTTACGCCAAGAGGTTTCAAATCCTATTTGGAGTGGGAGACGGCATCCGAGGAAAATAATGCTTTCTTCGAGGTGCAGAGAAGCAAGGATGCTTCATCTTGGGAAGTATTGGGTGTCGTTGAAGGTCATGGTACGACTGCCGAAGTGCAGGTCTATGATTTCTGGGATGATAAACCTCATGAAGGAATTAATTATTATAGACTGAGGCAAGTGGATTACAGTGGGGAGTTTTCATATTCTCCCACCCGCTCCGTCAGCTTCGGATTTGAGAAGGATGTAGAGCCGGTACTTTATCCTAATCCGGCAAAGGATGCGGTTTATATTAGAAATATCTTGGTAGAAGATATTAAGTCCATGAAGTTGTATAATGCAATGGGTATCCACTTACGTGATATTGATGTAAATGATGCCTTGGAAATCGATATCAGTGATTTGGTTTCCAATGTATATTACATCCGCATGATTTCGAATGATAAATCCGAAACGATGTTGAGGCTGGTTAAAATCCGGGATTAAAATCGAATTACTTTTAAACAACTTCTAATCATGAAAAAACGGTTTCGAAATTCCGAAACCGTTTTTTTATTTCCTGACAGAGAGTTTTTTCAACTCCAATTCTCCTGAAGAATACCCCTTGTCTTTAAGTAATTGATTAAAATAGGGAAGGTTGCTTTCCGCCTTGGTTAAATCCGTATAAATCACATCGACATATACCATATAATATCCCTTGGTATCCTTGAAACACCCCCCTCTTAAAATACCACCCACCACACCGGCCAAATTTATTTGTTCGACCCGATATTCTGCATTTTTCAAACTTTTATACATGCCGTCTTTGAGAATGAATTTTGTGTCTTTCCAAGCATAATACTCTTTACAGACCGAATAGGAATTCGGTTTTTTCTTTTTTACTGCCGGTTTTTTCTTTTTTATCGATGCGGTTACGGGTTGTATGCTTTTATCTTTTTCCAATAATTTATTAATGGAATCCAGGATGATTTGGTGATTATTATGATCCCGGTCATTTAATAAAGTCCAAAGGGAATCCTGATGGTTCTTGTCGTACCAATTCCGGATTTCATTTTGATCGTAGAATTGTAACTCACCTAGGTCATATTCCCTGATGGTTCCGTCATAAGCTACTACATAACCCGAATCAATGATGAAAAAATTACTTTCCCTTTCGAGTTCCTTTTTCTTTTTTAATAATTCCTTTCTGTATTTTTTATTGTTGACATAGATTTCATTTCTTTTGTTCCATTCCTTCCATAATAATGCGAAAAAAATACTCCAACAAAGAAAAATCAAAAGGAGTTGTATCTTGTAATCGTACCGGAATCTTTTTTCTTTTTCCCATCCTACAAGATTGAAAATCCGATTTGTAATATCACTGTTGCTAGTTGTATTTTCTCCGGTTGTTAGGAATTCCTGTTTTTTCCTTTTTTTTCCATCCATCGGTAATTTTGCCGGCGTAATACTCTGTCTGATTTCCAAATCCTTTTCTACGATCATTAAGCCGAAACCGTTATTGATGCATTGTCTTTTTAATTCCGTGAGATATTTGTCATCCGGGTTTTCAAAAACATCAATTCCAACGGCAACCCATTGCTCGTCGGCAGCATAGGTTTTGAATTGCTCCAAAGCATAAATCTGTCGGTAGTTTTTAATGTTTCCGAATATTAAACGATAGAGTAAGGAAAAAAACAAAATGGATGATAAGGTGGAAATAATGGCAATAGGCACACCTTCATGCTCTATTGTAAAATATTTATTGATATAAATGAAAAGAAAAATAAATAAGGTAACTATGGAACCGAAAGTCAATGCATCCCAATTCAGGTGGGCATTTCTTTTCTTATATTTTACTTCATCTGCCCGTGCATAGGAAGTCGCTTCGATGGTGGCTAGGAAATCATTTTCAAAACCGGTACGGTAAGTAATATGTCCGTCGGCGATTGTCCCGGCCGGAGTAACCATATCCGTTTGGGTTGTGGTCTCACCTAGCCTGCTCCGATGTTTGTAATGCGACTTAAGGAAGCTTACTGCCGCATGTTTGATATCGTTTTCTGTCAGATACTGCATTCCTAGTACGAATTTAAACATTAATTCCATTACTTTGTATCTTGTCGCAGAAAGGAAAATAAATGAATGAACATAAATTAAATTCCCAACCATTTTTAATACTGTTATGGTCAGGTATTTTCCTCTTTTCAGGTAGGGCTTTTCAACATCTTTTTTCTTCTACTCCATACAGGGCGTTGTTTTGGGATGAAAATTGGATACCTGTCGATAATTGGGGGGGATATGTTTCCCGTTGGGCAACAGATCAACATATAGAAAATTGGGCAATAGGCGTAGGTGTTGTTTTTATTATTTGTACATTTTTACTGATATTCTATCAATCCATCCATCAAAAAATACTTACGTTTTTTCTTGTATTCGGAACCGCATTGTTGAGCCTTTTGTTTTTTTTGGAATTCAAAGAGCATTTTTTTCAATTTGCCCAATTATTGGAATATGCCATTCAATGGTCTTGTCCGTTTTTTATTTATTCTGCATTGAAAAAAAAATCAATCATACATTTAGTCCTTTGGATGAAAATTGCAATTGCAATAACTTTTATCGGACATGGAATATATGCCATAGGATGGGGGATTCATCCCATGCCTTTTCATTTTGTGGAAATGACTCAAAACATCCTTAATGTAAATGATGAAGTTGCACTTGTTTTTTTACGAATAGCGGGAATGATGGATTTTATCGTTGCGATTTTGATTTTTTTTCCCGGAAAATTGGAAAAATCAGGACTTATTTATGCTGCAAGCTGGGGATGTGTTACAGCGCTGGCCCGAACGGTATTTATTTTCAGTATGGGGGAATTGGCAACCATGTATGACATACTTATCCACTTACCCGATACCATTTACCGATTGCCTCATGCCTTATTGCCCTTGTGTCTTTTGGTCTTTCGAAAGCATTAACCCAATGCAAGTATTTCGGATAAATCCAATAAGTCCTTATGGGGGACTTTTGCCTTAGTGATACATTCCTTGAAGGTTGTAAACTTCAATTTATTATTGACGATGCCCGCCATGACGTTTTTCTTTCCGGCGACTAAACCTTCAACGGCTGCATGGCCCAATCGGCTGGCCAGAATCCGGTCATTACAAGTAGGTGATCCTCCCCGTTGTAAATGACCTATGATCGTCACCTTGGTCTCGAATTGTGGAAATTCGTCTTTTACCCTTTTGGCAATTTCAATGGCTCCGCCCGTTTCGTCTCCTTCGGCGACAACAACCAAGCTGAATAGCTTTTTCCTTTGGACTCCTTTTTTCAATGTCTTGATGAGTGATTCCGTATCATTGGATTTTTCGGGTATGAGAATACCGCTGGCACCACTTCCAATTCCGGTATATAAACCGATATAACCCGAATGCCTTCCCATCACTTCAATGAAAAATAAACGGTTGTGGGAGTCAGCCGTATCCCTGATTTTATCAATAGCATCTATAGCTGTGTTGATAGCGGTATCGAAACCGATGGTGAAATCGGTTCCATATAAATCATTATCGATGGTTCCCGGCATACCGACGAAGGGAACTTTGTATTCATCATAGAAAATATTCGCACCGGTAAATGTGCCGTTGCCACCGATGGAAATTACTCCTTCGATGTCATGTGCCATTAGGGAATCGTAAGCTTTTTTCCTTCCTTCAGGAGTCATGAATTCCATGCTCCTTGCTGTTTTGAGAATCGTTCCGCCCCTGTGGATGATGTTTTTTACATCTTCTCTTTCCAAACGTTTGATTTCCCCTTCAATCATCCCCTGGTATCCCCTATAAATGCCATAAACATGTAATCCCTGTGCAGAAGCACTTCTGACTACAGCCCTAACTCCGGCATTCATACCGGGAGCATCTCCTCCTGAAGTGAAAACAGCTATTCTTTTCATGCTTTATTTTTTAGAAGTATGGTATTCTATCAATCCCGTTATTGGTTTTCGAATAATCATACCGGGGGTCAATTTGTTATTTTTCAAAATGTTTTTCAACTCTTCTGCAAAATAATATGCAACAGAACCTGTAAAATGGATCGGAACGGACTTAACTTCTTTGAATTGGAAAAGGAAATTTTCAATATAACTTTGAAAACTTTCCAATAGGATGTCTTTCAGTTCCGGGTGTTCCTTATGCTGATGTATGAATCGTGTTAATCCGGCTAAATACGCATTCGGCCGTTTAGAATCATATAGCTCTTTGACTAATTCCCTTTTTCCTTTTCCGATATGATTTTTGAATCGGTTTGACATTTCAGGAGACAATTGCCTGTAGAAATATTTCCGAAGTAGTAGCTTACCCAAATGATTGCCGCTACCTTCATCACCCGCCAGATGGCCTAGGCATACGACTTCATCTGTGATTTCCTTACCATCAAAAACACAGGCGTTGGAACCTGTTCCCAAAATCCCGACAATACCTTTTGAGTTTTTACACAATGCCCTAGCTGCGCCTAATAAATCATGGGAGATATACGATTGTGTGTTAGGGAGGGAAAGCCGTATGGCTTCTCTTACTTTCTCCCTATTCGTTGCTGATGAACAACCGGCACCATAATAATAAATGATAAGATTATCCAAATCCAATAACTCAGGTAGGAGTTCTCTTTCCAGAACCATCTTGATTTGATCTACCGTAAGGATATAAGGGTTTATACCCTGACTTGGAATTTCCCTTAATATTCCATTTTGAGTACAAAGTACCCAATCCGTTTTGGTTGAACCGCTATCTGCAATAAGAATATCAGCTTTTTCATCAATATTCATATCTGCTAAAGTAATAAGGCATCATCAAATTATATCGGATTCATGATTTAAATTGATTTTAAAACAAAAATGTAAATATCTTGCAATTAATAAACAAGTTGTTTAATATTGTATTGCGTTTGAATCACATTATAAATTTTAGAAAAAATGAAGAAGATAGAAATCTTAAGCCCGACAGGTTTCAAACACAACATTTTATTGCTTTTTAGACAATTCCATCATTTTGCGAAACGGAACGCATTCAAGTTGGCAATGATTATCATTTCAATTTATGTTCTCAATATGAAGAATATCAGTTTTTCATTCAATATGGGAGAACTTGGTTCGGCTGTGGCTGTTAGTGAAACCAAGCATTTGGGTAGTGAGGCAATACCGTCTTTTCAAAAAACGGCAACCCAATCCGGTAAAATAAAAGAAAAAGCCGAAGAACCTCTGGCAATGCCGGTAGATGATTTTGATAGGGAACATCGGAATCCGTCTATACCTAGCTTTACGAACACCATTTCCAATTTGGGTTACCTTTTAAACCCACTATTTTCAAGTAGAAAAAAATCGAAAACCCATGAAAGGGATTTTTATAATAGGAAGTGTTCGGATTATGTAGGGAGATACAACCATGTGGCTCAAAGCGAAATGAAAAAATTCGGGATTCCGGCCAGTATCATTCTTGCCCAAGCCCTTTTGGAAAGTAATGTAGGTGAAAATAAATTGGCAAGGATGCATAATAACCATTTCGGGATCAAATGTGTTAGTCGGAAATGTAGTAAAGGACATTGTACGAATATTGAAGGGGATTCACATAAGGACTTTTACCGAAACTATGAAAGTGTCTGGTCTGCATATCGGGATCACAGCAGGTTTCTACAAAAAGACAGGTATCTGCATTTAAAATCATTGGGTACAAAAGATTACGAAGCATGGGCTAAAGGATTAATGGATTCAGGATATTCTGATGATGAATCCTATGCACGGAAATTGGTTGACATTATTGAAACATTGGGGTTATATGGATATGACGAGTGAGTTGACGATTTATTAATGAATCGTCAAGCCTAATCCGATTAACGGATTAGGCTTTTTGCTTGGTTTTACAATTTAATTCAGTGTATGGGGATAGTAATGGAAAGGTATCCTGTGGCAGGAATGTTATATAGGTAATCATTTTGTGACATTCAATATTTTAAAATATTATTCTGTGTGTGGTTTTAATATGCGATGATTTCAGAATTTTATTTCAAAAAAATCCTTCTTTGAGCCAACGTTTATGCTTATTTTTGCGTTATAATAATAAAGCTTTTGAAAATGTTTGAAATCGGCACTATTCCTAAAATCAAAAATGCAGATTCAAATGCATTTTTCCTGATTGCCGGACCTTGTGCTGTTGAAAGTGAATCCGTCGTAATGGAAATTGCGGAAAGGATGGCGGAAATCACAGACAAGCTGGGAATTCCATACATTTTCAAAGCATCCTATAAAAAAGCCAATCGAACGAGATTGGATTCATTCACCGGAATAGGGGATGAAAAAGCCTTGACAATTTTAGCAAAAGTCCGAAATGAATTGGATTTACCTGTATTGACGGATATCCATACGGAGGAAGAAGCACTAATTGCTTCCGGATATGTGGATGTCCTCCAGATTCCTGCTTTCCTTTGTCGCCAAACCGAGCTTTTAATGGCTGCCGGAAAAACAGGAAAGGTTGTCAATATCAAAAAAGGGCAATTCATGGGAGCAGGGAGTATGAAGTATGCTATGGAGAAAGTTGCTTTTGATGGGAACAATCATATCATGCTCACCGAGCGAGGGACAACTTTTGGTTATTCCGATTTAGTGGTGGATTTCAGAAATATTGTGGAAATGAATCAATTGGGAGCCAAAACCGTTTTGGATTGTACTCATTCCGTACAACAACCCAATTCGTCATCAGGAGTGACCGGTGGGAAACCCCGTATGATTGAGGCCTTAGCCAAAGCGGGAATAGCAGTAGGGGTTGATGGCTTATTCCTTGAAACCCACCCTGATCCCTCTTCTGCCCTCTCGGATGGTGCAAACATGCTCCCTTTAGAGAAGATGGAGAGCCTGTTGGAGAAACTGCTATTGGTGAGGAAGGCAATTGTGTAGGTTTTTTTTTGTAAAACACTTGATTATTAAAATATTTTAACATAACTTTAAGGAAAAGCAAAATTATTATGAAAAGAGCGGTAATTATGATTTTCGCCATGTGTATCATGGGAATGGTGTCCGCTCAGCAAGCTGTTGAGAAGACACTTATTAAACCGGTAAACTTGAAAGGCAATGTCAATATAGAGTTGGCATTGAATGGCAAGATTGATGTTAAGAAATGGAGGAATGAGTATGCTCAGGTCGAAATAGGGATCAAGGCATATGGAATAAATTCCACTGTCCTTAAATCTTTGGTGGCTGCCGGTCGTTATAACATCGAAATTGACTACGTAGATGAAAAAGTAGTATTGCGTACTCCTGCCTTGGCTAAAGAAATCAATGTAAGGGGTAAGGTTTTAAAAGATGAGGTGTTGTTTACGATTTATGTTCCTGAAGTTTCCTTCATTGAAACAGGAGGGGATGACCTGGGGTCTGCCGATGCAAATAGTAAGACGATCAATTAGAACTTGTTTTAATATTATCTTAAAAAGGGACTTGTGACATGTTAAGTTGTTGCAAGTCCCTTTTATTTTTCAATTATCTTCCCTATTTTGTATTAAAACAATTCAACTCGCATTATGAATACCACAAAAATAATAATCCCAATTATCCTATTTTTATTAATAGGGGTCTCCTCACAAGCCCAATTGAGGGAGACTTTCCATGACGTTTATGATCTTGAGGAGATCGAATCCATTGAATTGGAATTGAAGGGTGATGTCAAATTCCTTAAATGGAAAGGGACTAATCTCATGATGGAAACCATTGTGGAATTAGGGAATGCCACCAAAGGGATTTTCAGGCATCTGATCAAGAAACAAAGATACGAACTCACTGCTGAGTCAAATGGCAGTACCCTGAAAGTGGCTTCTTTCGATCAGGATCGGAAAGCTGTGATAACACAGGATGGTTCCTGTGATGAATCCGTCGAAGTCATTGTCTATGTCCCTGAAGATTATATGGTGAAAAGTGACAATTTGATTGTCAAAGGAGATGAAGAAGTCGATCCGCTTACAACAGGGGACGAATAATAAGAGAAAACATAAGCAAATTACATGAAGCATTCCGATAATCATCGGAATGCTTTTTATTTTTGCACCCTATGGTGAAACAGGTTGAAATCAGTGTACTGCCCAAAAATATTTCCGACTTGGCTTTGATACGTTCAAAAGCCATAAAAAAAGTGGGATGGAAAGAGCATTCCGATATCTCATGTAGAATCAAAAGGAAATCCGTAGATGCCCGTTCCCGGCAACCTGTTTACCGTCTATTGATGGAAATATCGAAAGGGATTCCCCAAGTCCCGAACCCATCGCATCTTTCATCTTTAAACATTGTTCCACCCGGAAGTACGGAATGTATTATAGTCGGAGCCGGTCCGGCAGGATATTTCGCCGCATTGGAATTGATAGAATTGGGCATTCGTCCCATTATTGTGGAAAGAGGCAAGGACGTTAGGGAAAGAAGAAGGGATTTGAGAGCTATTCAACAATTCGGTACGGTTGATCCCCATTCTAATTATTGTTTTGGCGAAGGAGGAGCAGGAACTTATTCCGATGGTAAGTTATACACTCGTTCACACAAAAGGGGGAATATCCAAAAGGCATTGAAACTATTGGTAGAACATGGTGCCCAATCGGATATTCTGATAGATGCCCACCCCCATATCGGCTCGAATAAATTACCCAAAGTTGTTGGGAATATCAGGGAAACGATTATAGAAAAAGGTGGGCAAATCCATTTCAATTGCCATATTACCGATTTCATTGTCCGTAAGGGAAAAATACTTGGAGTAACGAATGCGGCAGGTAAGGAATTCAGGTCTGATGCAGTAATCCTGGCTACCGGACATTCTGCCCGTGACATCTATTACCTGCTGGAAAAGAAAAAAATCAGGATTGAACCCAAACCTTTTGCATTGGGTGTGAGAATTGAACATCCCCAATCCCTTATCGATTCCATTCAATACCGGCAGAAGAAAAGGGAAGAGAATCTTCCTGCTTCCAGTTATAAGTTGGTTTGCCAGGTAAGGGATAAGGGGGTTTTTTCTTTTTGCATGTGTCCCGGAGGACTTGTCGTACCAGCAGCTACCGCCCCAGGCGAAATTGTTGTTAACGGTATGTCGATGTCTCGGAGGGATTCGGCTTATGCCAATTCGGGAACCGTAGTGGCTGTGGATGAGAATGATTGGAAGGCATTTGCCGGGAAAGGCATTTTTGCCGGCTTGGAATATCAAAAACATGTAGAAAAAACCATGTTTTCTGCCGGAGATGGAAGTCAGAAGGCTCCCGCCCAGCGATTGACAGATTTCGTGAAGGGGAAATTATCTAATGATTTACCGTCAAGTTCATATATTCCGGGGCTGTTCTCTGCTCCTGTTCATCAATTATTGCCTAAAGGTGTTCAGGAAAGATTAAGGGAAGCTGTGAAAATCTTCGGAAGTAGGATGAGGGGATATTATACAGAAGAAGCCAATGTTATCGGAACGGAGAGCCGTACAAGTTCTCCTATCAAAATACCTAGGGATAAAGACACATTCATGCATGTTGATATGGAAGGTCTTTTTCCTTGTGGGGAAGGGGCCGGATATGCAGGAGGAATTATTTCTGCGGCAATGGATGGGCAAAATGTCGCAAGAGCCGTGAAGAGATTTCTTAGATAATTCCAATAGATGTTATCACCAGATGTTTTTTATGTAAGACAACTGAGGAATTTTGGAAATAGGCAAGGCATTCGTCGAAAAGCGTAGCCCTAGCTACGGTTGAGAGGAATAACGCAGGCATATTTTCAAAAGAACCGGTTGGCTATAATCAATTTTTCGTGATAACATCTAATAAAAACCCCCTTTTATAGAATAAAAGAGGGTGGATTACAGAGTGTTCAAATGTTTTGATTAGGATTATCTTAATGAGTATGTTTGACCTGTCCCAAGAAAGAGAATTCTTGGAAAAGCATTGATTATCATTTATATGGAAGTGGGAGATACATCTAATGTAAAAGAAAATCCTGTTAAAAAGTAAAGAATGAGATGCTTTTTCAGAGATTCATATAAAAAATCGTTTATTTGTTAACTAACCATGTCACGATTTACTCATGTCAAATAAGAATTCATTCTGGAATGTATTGTTTACCTTGTTCCTGATTGCAGGGTTTCTCATTGTGGGTATTTATGTCTATTTCCGATATGTGGAAGGGCGGAACATGGATCAGATCAAGGATAAGATAGAAGATTTCGTTATTGAAACGGATAGCCTTATCCAGGATGTAGATAAAAATGATCCGAGTAGGAAGGTTACCCGCTTGGAAAATTATTTACCTAAAAGTGAAAACGATATCATTGTCGAACATAATTTTTTCACCTTATCCTATTCGGAAAAAGACGAGCAGGCCAAATGGGTCGCTTTCGAATTAACGAAGGACAAGGTCAATAGTTTTATTGCAGAAAGAACCAATGATTTCAGAGAAGATCCGAAAGTACCCAAAGGGTCGGCGGCTTTGAAGGATTACAGAGGATCGGGATATGATAGAGGTCATTTGTGTGCTGCAGGAGACATGACTTTTTCCCGGACAGCAATGTCGGAGTCTTTTTATATGAGCAATATGAGTCCACAATCCAAATCATTCAATAGGGGAGTATGGAAGGAATTGGAACAACAGGTCAGGGATTGGGCGAGAGCGAACAAACATATTTATGTCATAACAGGCCCGGTTTTAAGAAAGAGGGAAAATAAAAAAATAGGTGTCAATCGGGTGACGGTTCCTCATGCGTATTATAAAGTTATTTTGGATTTGACGGAACCGGATCAGAAGGGTATTGCGTTTATGATTCCGAATGAAAAGCAAACCCAACGGTTGGAGATGTTCGAAATGTCGATTGACCAATTGGAAAAAATTACGAATATCGATTTTTTTCCTGCACTTCCCGATGCTCTGGAACATGAATTGGAAAGTAACTATGATCCCATGAGATGGATTTATGATGAGGAAAGATTCCAACAAAGATTATCGGTTTGGAATTATGAATGAGGATTTTTAAATATTGAAAAATGAAAAAACAACCGGAAATAATTTTTGAAGACGATGATATCATCGTGGTCAATAAACCGCCGTTTTATTTAACGGTGCCGGATCGGTATGCTCCTGAAAAAAACAACCTTTATGCTTGGTTGAATAAAAAATACGGAAAGGTTTTTATTGTCCATCGTTTGGATAAGGAAACCAGTGGGATTTTGGTTTTTGCCAAAAATGAAAACGCTCACCGTGATTTGAGTCGGAAATTCGAAGCACGGACGGTAAAAAAGATTTATCTGACCCTATTGGACGGGATTGTTCATCATGATGAAGGAGAAATAGACAAGCCTATTATCCTACATCGCAACGGCCACCGAATGGTCGTGTCAAAAGATGGAAAACCTTCGGTGACTTTATATCGGGTGACGGATAGGTTCAAGGGGTTTTCGCTGGTCGAAGCCCAAATAAAAACCGGTCGGATGCATCAGATAAGAATCCATTTCGAATCGGTCGGATATCCTTTGGCCGTTGATGGGATTTATGGAAGAAGAGAGGCTTTTTATTTATCGGAAGTTAAAAAGAAAAAATATAGGATAGGCAAGGATCAGGAAGAATCCCCATTGATAAAAAGGGTTATCCTACATGCATATAAACTATCATTTGTTCATCCTACTAGTGGGGATGAAATGAATTTTGAAGCTCCGTTGCCTAAGGATTTTTCTGCGGTCATCAAACAATTGGATAAATGGGGAAGATGATTATTTCCTTTTCTTCCTTCTGATTTGATCGTATTTGCCGGATAATTTTTTTTCCTGTTCCTTATTAAGGAAAGTAATAAATCTTTTAATGCTTCCCATGATGGCCATGAAAACGAAATAACCGATGGTCATAACGATAAAAATCCATTTGATGGAACCTACATCGTTCGGGTTTTTTCCGGTAAGAGCAAAAGCGAAAAGCCCGGAAGCAACAGCTAATAAAACATACCAGGTCATCGAATCGGAAAAGTATTTTATCATATTTTCTGCCGACAGCCAAAGGACTGAATTGAAAATGGCAAAAACCAACATGAAAGCCACTCCGATCATCCAGGGGAACTGCTCGGTCGTTTTTTCATCGAACCCTGCCATGCTTCCCAAGCCCCCAATCAGGACTACTCCCGCAAAGGCTGCCATTGCTTGATGTTTAGGATGTATTTCTTGGGCGAAAATGGATTGGCTTTTATTTTCCATAAATTCGGTTTGTAATAGGAATGGGATTTTAGGTTTTTTGTTTACAGTGTTTTTATTTTATTCGAAAAAAGTTTCGTCAATTCTCCGAATATATTCTTTCTCGATTAATTGGGAAAGGATTTTTTTATAATCCTTTCCTGTAGAACCGATACATAAATATTCCATCTTGGAACAACCGATCCTTCCTCTGCTGTTACTGATTTGGATGCCCGGATCAATATTCCGTATTTCCTCTTTTTTATCTTTGGGAATACAGAATTCATAAGACAAAGTCGTTTTACCGCTAGCCGGCCCTTTCAACCCGTTTTCATCTAATCTGGAAACATCGAAATTTATTTTCGGATGTCCTTGTAAGTCCTGCATTTTCGGATGGCAATTCAAGAAAAATAAAATCGGAATTAAAAAAAGTAATCTCATTTATTCCACATTTATTCTGATGCCTTCCGAATGACTGGTGAATTCAGGTGCATACATACATTGGATGGTTGTAATTCCATTGGAGAAATCACCCCTGTGCTGAACCCTTAAAGGATATTCGAAAACATAAGTCCCTTTCGGTAAATAATCAAAAAAGAAATTCGTGCTGGCATCCCTTGTCGATTCATAATAACCTAAACCGCCTTGCCATTTATATTGGCTGATAACATTTATCGGTTCTAGACCGGAGGCTCGTCCGTCTTTCATATGGACGTATTCCATGTCTCGATCCACACGTAATTCTATCCTTACTTTTATTTTATCTCCCGGGTTCAGTTCCATTTCCGAAATAGGTTTGATGACCGGTCCTTCGGAAGTCAGAACTTCCTTGAATAATTTCTTATCCAAAGTCAAAGGTGTTTTCTTAAAGTCTGTGATTTTATCCAACTCTTCGAAATATTGCCAATAGGCAGCTCCCCATGCTACAACATTATTCGGATTTTCTACAGAAATCGATGCCATGTCGGAATTGATTTTCTTGCCGGTAAAATCGGTTTTGAAATAACCCGTTCCCGCTTCTTTTTGGATGTCATCCGAATTTAATTTTTTTCCACCGATTTTGATTTTAATATCCTTATCGGCCAGTAACCAATTGTCGCCCCTCATTAATAAGGCATAAACGGCAGCAGCAGTCGCCTTGGTCGTCTTCCAATTCGTCGTCTGTTTATTTTTCAATAACCAGATTTTCATTTCCTCCACCGATTTTTCATCACCTGCCACTTCATCGAAAGCTTCTATTAAAAGAGAGTGGGTCTCTATCGGTAACTGATACCAGAAATACCCGGTGTCATATTTCCAATACATGCCCAACTCTTCATTGGAAAGGGAATATTCCTTTAATGATTTCATGATGGCTGATGTCGTTCCTGAGAATTCCCCTTTCCGGTGCATCGCAAGGGCTAACATCCCCCTCTGATATAAACTCTTCTTATTCCAGAATTTTTCTGCCTGCTTCCAGTAAAAATCCGAAATATTATCGGCATTTTTATTTTTTGATATATTGGAAAAATAAGATCGGGAATATAAATAATGAATAATCATATTATCCAAATGATCTTTTTCAGTATCCAATTCCTTTCCTTTATTCCATTTTATTTTTTTATTGTGATATTCTACCAATCTGTCATCACAATATTTAACGGCTTGGGTCAACATGTTACTCACTTTGTTGTCATTGGCAATGGATTTTACGCCCATTCTGTCGAGGTGTCCCATGCCTTCTACTAGGTATTGGGTAATGTACCAACTGTCCCTGCCTCCGGGGAACCAGGAAAATCCACCATTGGTTAATTGTCTTTCGGCAATTTTATTAATTGCCTTTTCCTGCTCCTTTGCCATTTTATTCAAATCGAATAGAAGACCGATATTCTTTTTCTGTTCCTCTTCATTTTGTGCATCCAAGACCCAGGGCGTTTCTTCCAATAATGCATATTTCAATTCCTCATTTTTAGAAAGATTGGAAACCAATGCATCCGATTCCGTATTTTTCCATTTATCAAAAACGGATTTTATTTTAGGATGATTATTTGCCACGGTTGTCGCCAGACTATTGGCATAATATCTTGAAAAAATCTGCTCTGTACAATCATATGGATATTCCATTAAATAGGGTAGGGCTTGTACCGCATACCAAGCAGGATTGGAAGTGAATTCCAAAGTCATCTTATGATGTTCCAAAGAATTCGATTGTCCTGAATTTTTTAATTTTTCCAATACGAAATCTTTTTTCTCATTCGGCCTCACAGGAAGAGGCAAGGTTTCCGTGACCAACATTCGATTCGTTAGGACGGGCAGAGCGTCTTCTTCACCATCTGAAAAATCACCGGCTTTGGCAACGACCCGATGTGTAATCGCATTCAGACCTCCTTTCGGGATTTTTAAATTCCATTTTAATGGTGCGGATAATCCGGTTTTGACAGTGAATGGGATTTCCGCATTTTTATTATTTAATTGAATATCCAAAGATTCATTGGTCACTGCATCGAATAATTGTAAAACGGCTGATCCTTTTAAATCCTGATCGGAAATGTTACTCACTTTGGCTGTGAATTCTATTTCGTCCCCTTCCCTGAAAAAACGGGGCGGATTCGGCATGATCATTAAATCTTTTTGGGTGATGATTTCTTTTTTTGTAATGCCCGTTTTCAAATCTTTCGTATGAGCCAAACCAAGGAATTTCCATTTGGTCAGTGCTTCATTCATTTTGAATTTAATGATGACATCACCATTTTTATCGGTATATAATTCAGGGAGGAAAAAAACCGTTTCATTCAGGTTGGTTCTGACTTTCACATCTGAAAAATCCGATTTACTTTTACCGGAATCTTCTTGGGCCGACCATTCATCATGATCATTCGTGTCCATTCTTTTGACGGCTTCCTTTTCCTCCATCATGCCGCCGCCATTACTCATGACTGCGGCATCTTCGACGGCTCCTTCCATTGCTTCCGGAGCAGGAGGGGCTGAAGCTGCCGTTATGGGCTGGCTGGATACGGGACTTTCTGTAAAACCTCCACGACTATAATCCAAATTTCCGACGGACATTCCCATCCTTCCGGAAATAGGGAATCCGAATAAATTCAACTGCCGATATTCATATTGTTTGTAGTCAGCTTTTTCCCGTTCATATCTATTCCAGTTGTAGGGGAAACTTTGACCGTAATTATTATTGAATTGATAAGCATTAAGGGACAAGGCCATTCGATCTCCGGGGAAAAGGGAGAGATTCCAATTGTTGGCAGCGAATTCATCTAGGGATGCATCATACATTCCGGCTACCATTTCTGCTGTGACTTTTTCCCCTTTAGGGCCTGAGATTTTTATTTTCCATTCTTCTTCCTGTCCGGGTAATAATTTATCCCTGAATGTTCCATATTCGATGTTCAATTCTTTGTTCGACCAGGGAACAAAAATCGTTTTACGAATTAAATGTGGACGATTGGCGTGAACCATCGAAACATGGTAATGCATTCCTCCCCGATGTTTTTCCTCAATAGGGATCCGAATATTTTTCAGTTCTTTTAATGTCAACCATTCCCTTTTGATAATCGTACTTTTATGCTCGGTTTCAAAAAGGATTTTCTGGTTTTTATGGAATGATCCGATATTTATTTCGGCATTTTCACCGGGTTCGTATTTTGTTTGATTTTGATGAACGAATAAGGAAGACGGAGTAGGTAATTCATTGCCCTTGGATTCCATTACCGAAAATAAATGTTCAGCTTGGATTTCCTCCCCATATTTATCTACGGATTTTAAGACCAACTTATATTTACCTGCCGTCCACTTTATTTTTGACAAATCCAAGTCGTCGGATTTTCCAGTGTCGAAATTTCCATTGAAATATTCTTTTTCAATAGTCCAGTTCCTGACCTGATCTTCATCTTTATATGCCCTGTTGGGAAATGCACTTTTAAATTCTTTTTCAGATAAAACGAATTTGTCAGGAGAAGTCCATAAACGATTGATGAAAAAACCGTTCGGTTTTAATTTGTGGATGGTGATTATTCCTTTGGCATCTACTTTTTCATTATTCAGGTTAACAGCGGTTATTTTGAATTGCTCTATTTTTTCTGCTTGGATAATTGAAGGGGTTTCCACACTCACCCGCATGGAAATAGTTCCAACATTTACTCTTTGAGTACCGTTTCTGGTTTCTCCTGTAATATCGGTTACGTCGGCATAAACCTTATATTGGAATTCGGGATTTGTTTTCGGATCGACGGATTTATCAGGTACGGCTTTGAATTTTATTATGAATTCGCCTTTTTCATCCGTAACAATATTTCCTCTGGCGATTTCTTTTGCGGGTGATTTTGGAGCAGGTCTCCACCACCAGCACCAATAAGGATAACGTGCTTCTCTGACCACCCTGTAAGTAACTTTGGCTCCATCTATATTATTGCCGGCAAATGCTCTGGCAATTCCCGTTACTTCTATTTCGTCATTTAATTTGTAAGTGCCTTGCACCGGTTTGAAATCGACATCGAATTTCGGTCTTTTATATTCTTCTACCTTTAAAGATTTCGAAGAGCGTTGTCCTTCGAGTTCTGCTATGATACTCATCCTACCCAATAATCCGGAAGATGGTGCTTGGAATGTTCCATTGATGGTTCCGTATTCATTCGTGGTGAGATCGAGGGTTTTGATTTTTTGCCCGTTGACATCTTGAAATATTATCTTGACTTTTTTTCCTGCAGCAACTTGAGGCATGTCATCGGAATTCCTCATAATCGATAAGCCTTTGAAATAAACCGTCTGTCCCGGTCTATAGATTCCACGATCTAAAAATAAATGGGTATAATAGGATGTGTTTTTAGAATTGTTATAGTTGTAGTTATAAAAATCCCTTTGGATATAAAGTATATCTTTTCCTTTTATTAATTTAATCCTATAATTCTTGTTGACATTTTTCGGATTTTCAGCATATCCGTTTTTGTCCGTTTTAGAAAATCCGATTCGGTTGTATTGATTCCTTCTGAGGGATGCATTGTATTTTCGCTCATAGAATTCTATTTCCACCTCTGATACGGGGTTACCGTTTTTCCTATTTACAACATGGAATTCATTTTTGTTTACCGGTTGATTATTCCTATGGAAATATGCCAAATCTGAAACGGTTGTTTCTCCATGAATTACGACATTGCCGGAAGTGGTTGAAAAATCTTTATTATTGGAAATTAAAATTGCATAATGACCAAAAGCCAATTCGCCAATTTTTAATTCCGTTGAATGAGAACGATAATTACCGTCATCGGGAAGTTCTATCGTTTGGTTATTGAATGATGCTTCTCCAGCCAATAATGACAATTTATCTTTGGCTTCGGCAGCTCTCCATTCATCTATTTTTTCATGTGGAATCCTGACTGCTTTTGAATATATTTTTTTGACATTCTTATATGTGACCAAAATAGGAAAGGGTTCTCCGGAAACATTGATTTCTTCGAGATTCATGCTAAGGCTCGGTTGTTGGATTCTTTTTTTCATATTCCTACAACTGACCGCACCTTTTGAATCGGGGAATTTTTTATTGGCTTCTTCTATGGCTTCCAATGCCTTGAGATAATGATCTTTATATTGTGGCTTCGTATCGGGATTGTATTCATCTGCTCTGCTCCTATAATGATTGGCAATGGCAGAATAGACATCCGTTACAGACGGATGATTATTGTATTTTTTAATAAGATTATTTAACGCATTGAGGAATAATTCGTTTTTATTCTCCAAAGGGCTTTTATTATAAACATAATATAATCTATCCAAATCCAAATCTATTAAGGCTTTCGGATCCTTGTCATTCAAATGACTTTTCAGTAGCTGCTGGTAAATCCTGAGGGCAGCGTATTGTTTGCTATTGGTTTGTTTCGTTTTGAATTCGTGAGCTGTGAAATTTGAAGCAAAGGAAAAAGCCGCTTCGTCTTCTATCCGATAATATAATTCCGGTTGATTGATATATGAGATATCACTTTTAAGATATTGTAATGCACGGTGAGCCAATAAATCGGAAAGATGTGGCCTCAATTCATCGGATTCGACTTCTTTATCCGGGAAATTGGTGATCGCTTTATAGTCAATGACATCGATTTTTCCCAGCTCATCCTCTTCCAAAGAAGCCAGATACAACCTTGTTGTTTCTCCAATCAGTTTTTTTAACGACCAGGTGGATATATCATCCGGAATCCAATCATCCGTATCGGTTCGATCCCTGAACATCCAATAATTGTTTTGGAAATAATTCTGATAGAATTGGGCGACGATGGATTGTAGGATTTGTTTGACCGGAGCTTCTGCTGTTTCAATTTCCTTGTTCAGTGCTTGGATGGCTTTGATTTGACCGTCTTCTTCGAGTTGGTAGTTGTACTTTTCCCGATAGAGGAGCGTCTTTACGATTTGAGGCTTGTTATCTTCCTTCTTAGCCCTTTCGAAAAGGAGTTTGACTTCCTTTAGTGCTGATTTGGGAAGACCTTGTTGTTCCAAGTCATTGATCTTCTGCCATTCTTTGCTGTAATCATCATTGTTGGGATGGGACATGGATGGGTTTTCTTTTGAATTCTTGAATGCGAAAAAAGCGGCGAGAACGAATATCACTCCAGCCAATAGTATGATAGTTTGTATCTTATTCATGATTATTGTTGTTGATACCATTACAAGATAAGGTTTTAATATTAGACATATTAATCAATCATTGGATTGATATTTAAAAAGACGTCATTGTCGGATTTATTGGTGGGTAGGATAAACTCGATTAACGGATCATTAACCATCTTTGAATTCAAATCGAAGCGGCTTTCTTCATTTCTTCGGCTTTTTCCAATCCTAAATATCCATCAATCAAATGATGGGCCCAATAGATGACCGGGGTAAGCAAAACCGCCGTCAGGAATTTATAAATGTAGTTATTCAACCCGACAGCTATCAATAGAGCGAGCGTCCAGGGAGTACCATAAGAGGGAAACAACATGGGACCCCAATAAAATGCGATACCCAAAACGATAAAACTGTCTATGAATTGGGAAACCAATGTGGAGCCGGTCGCCCTAGCCCATATTTTGCCTTCTCCGGTTATTTTCCTTATGCGTTGGAAAACCATGACATCTACGATTTGTCCAACCAGGAATGCTGTCAATGAGCCGAGGATGATTAATAAACCTTGTCCGAATATACCCTTGAATGCTGATTGCAAATTGGGTATTCCGATATCCGATTTGCTGCCTGTCCACCAACCGGCAGGTTCTAGGGCAATGGCCAGATACACCATGATAAAGGCATAGCTGATTAGACCTACCGCCAAATAGGAAAGGAAACGGACTCCTTTTTTACCATAATATTCATTAATAATATCCGTCATGACGAATACGACGGGCCAAAGTAGAACCCCGGCGGTATATTGGAGGGAGACGGTTTCCCCCAGAAGTTGGTATTCCATCAAACCGAAACCCAATGTGGTTTCCAATTGGAATATCTTTACCCCTATGAATTCGGCAATCAGTGCATTGGAAATGAAGAATCCACCAAGAATGATAAACAGCTTTGTACCCTTATTTTCGATAATATGTTTCATTTAGTGGAATAATCTGGTCATTAAAAGACTTCTATTGGACAAATATTTCCGATTATTGATGGAATATACATTTTGTATTGTGAAATATGGATTCATTTTATAATTTCATTCATCTAATGGGTAAAGGTGAATAATCTTTATTCTAAATTTAAAAAGTCTCACTTATTTCCGAGATGGAATTCGTAAACCAAATACTAGATATGTATATCCAGCTTTTTTACAAAAAAATATTATTGTTTTTTTCGCTTTTATTGTTCTTATCCCATTTGAACGGACAGGTGATGATCAATGAATATTCCGCATCCAATCTGAATCAGTTTCCTGATAATCATATGAAGTTTGAAGACTGGATAGAGCTACACAACCCTTCTTCTCAAACCGTAGATTTGACAGGATGGTATTTATCTGATAAAGTCGATAATCCTACCAAGTGGGAAATCCCGGCAGGTACTTCTATTCCGGCAGGTGATCATATGGTGTTTTTCTGTTCAGGAAGAGATGGTTATTTGTTAGGAGAATACCATACGAGTTTCAAATTGACCCAAACCAAAGCGAATGAATCCATCGTACTTTCCGACCCATCCGGAACTATCGTTGAAAGTACGCCACTACAATTGACTTTACTAGGCCATTCAAGAAGTAAATCCCCCAATGGTACTTGGGTTATTTCAGAAGACCCTACTTTCAATGCAGCCAATAATTCACCTGTTTTTAATGGTTATACGGAACAACCGGTCATGAATATTGAGGGCGGTTTTTTCAATGCGAGTATAACCGTTACCATTCAAAATAACGAACCCAATTCTGTTTTGAGATATACAACAGACGGTAAATTGCCAACGATGTCATCTCCAATTTATAACAACCCGATTCAGGTTGATCAAACCCAAGTGGTAAAAGCCCGTGCATTTAGTAATGATGCTTCCATATTGCCGGGTAAAATTGCATTCAATACATATTTCATCAATGAGGAATTTACTTTGGATGTCTATTCCGTAGCTGCTGATCGGGTACAGGATTTGGCCAATGGACAAGGCGAATTGATTCCTATCGGTTCCTTGGAGTATTTTGGAAAGGATGGCAGTAGGAAATCTGCTGTTTATGGTTCATTGAACCGTCATGGTCAGGATTCATGGGCCTTGACCCACCGGAGTTTGGACTGGGTAACTCGTGATGAAATGGGCTATGCATCGGCGGTACAACAACCGATTTTTACGTATTCGGAAAGAGCATCTCACCAACGCTTGATGTTCAGGGCTTCGGGTGATGACAATTATCCGGCTCTCCAGGGAAATGATCCGGATCAGGATTGGGCTCATCAGGGTAGTTGCCATATCCGAGATGAATATGTCCATACTCTGGCATTGGAAGGGAATATGAAATTGGATGTAAGGGCAGTAGAAAGGGTCATCCTGTTTTTGGATGGGAAGTATTGGGGCGTTTATGGATTGAGGGAAAGACCCGTCGATCATGATTACACCAAATATTATTATGATCAGGATAAATATAATCTCCAGTATTTATCGACATGGGGAAATACGACTATCGAGTACGGTGGGCAATTTGCTTTGAATGATTGGGAATACATTAGGGATTTTATCTTGGATTACGATATGTCAAATCCTGATAATTATCAATTTGTAAAGGATAATCTGCAAGTCAGAAGTCTTATTGATTATATGATGGTTAATCTCAATACGGTTGCTTCGGATTGGTTGAATTACAATACCGGCTG